>NZ_JAYGJQ010000003.1:300000-525174 GCF_035013165.1 Bacteriovorax sp. PP10 | reverse complement strand
GAACTCGGAAGTTAAGCTCTTCAGCGCCGAAGGTAGTGCCAGGGAAGCTTGGTGTGAGAAAAGGTCAATGCACCCTCTTTATTTTAGAAAAACCCCGAGCTTGTCTTGGGGTTTTTTGTTTTTGGAGCTTACAAATTTTTCATGACTAAAAAATCAAAAAACATTCACATCGGACACTGCACTTCTCCTCATGGAATTAAGGGCGAATTTTCATTTGTTATTTATAACTTTGAAGAATCGGTTCTTGAAGATGGGATGATGGTGACGTTGACTCCGAGATCTGTTGCTAGTTCTGTTCCTCAGGATGGGAAAGAGTTTCAGATTAAGAAGATTAACTTTGGTAACAAAGCTATTGCGACTCTTGTGGGAGTTGATAATAGAAATGTTGTTGAAGCTATGGTTCCGTTTGATATTTATATGGATAGAGATCTTCTTCCGGAGACTGAAGAAGGTGAATACTATTTAAATGATCTTTTGGGGCTGGAGGTTTTTGATCATCACACGAAAGCTGCGCTTGGAAGAGTTGTGGACTTTTATGATAATGGTGCTCAGGTCGTTATAAAAATCAAAACAGAGACAGAGTTTATTGAAGTCGTATTCATCGACCAGTTTGTTCCGGTGGTGGATATTGAATTAAATCGAATGGAAATTATTCCGCCGATTATGGTGGAGTAAGTTAACGAATGGGCAGGAAAGTTTATAAAGATTGTGAGCAGGATGCGAACGTTCATTACTGCCTAAACGAGTGCAGGAGCACGAGATGAAAAAAATTTGGATCATTACATTGTTTCCGAATTACTTTGATTCTTTAATCAATTTTGGGATTACTGGGTCTGCTCTTCGTGGGGAACGTGGTTCCTCTCTAGAAATCAAAACTATTCAACTTAGAAATTATACTCCGAAAGATTATAAGGGTGTCGATGATGCTCCTTATGGTGGCGGAGCGGGCATGGTTATGCGTGCGGATGTTTTGAAAGAAGCATTTATGAAAGGGATTGTGGAAGATGGTGGATACGGCGACAACTTTAAAGAGAAGTTGCATGTTGTGTTTCCAGGGCCGCGTGGAAAAACTTGGGATAATTCTTATTGTAAGGATTTTGCTGCGAGATTTTCACAAGAGGGATCGAAAGATTTAGTATTTATTTGTGGAAGATATGAAGGGATTGATGAGAGATTTTTAAACCTTTATGTTGATGAGCAAATTTCATTGGGGGATTTTATTCTTACCGGTGGAGAAATTCCTACGATGGCCATTATTGATTCTGCACTAAGATTCTTTACTGGTGTTTTGGGGAATAAGGAAAGTTCACAACAAGAGTCGTTTCAGGCGAATATGTTGGAGCATCCTCAGTATACAAGGCCAAAAGTTTTTGACGGAGTCGAGGTTCCTGAGATACTGACTTCTGGGCATCATCAGAACATTGCTAAATATCAAAAAGAAGAAAGTCTAAGGATCACTAAGATCCACAGGCCGGATCTTTTGGAAAAGGATAAAAAATGAGACTTTATTTAGGGCTGGTTCACCATCCTATTAAAAATAAGCTGGGGGAGTTGGTTACAACTTCTGTGACTAATTTAGATATTCATGACATCTCGAGATCGTGTCGTACTTTTGGGGTAAAGAAATACTTCTTAGTCACGCCATTTGATGCTCAAAGAGAGCTTGTGGACTCGATTTTAGGCCATTGGGAGCAGGATCATGCAAATGCCTTCAATCCGGATAGACAAGATGCACTAGCGATTGCTAGAGCGGTTGATTCGATCGAGACAGCTATTGCTCAGATTACTGAGATTGAAGGTCAAAGACCATTGATCGCGGTGACTGGGGCAAACTTTGAAAGTTTTGACGGGGATGTTAAAGATTTGACAAAAAAGCTCGAAGTTCTTAATATGCCTTGTTTTCTATTATTTGGAACGGGATGGGGATTACATCCAATTGCGCTTGAAAAAGCGGAATATAAATTGTCTCCGATCATTTCAAAAAACTCTGATGGGTATAACCACTTGTCAGTAAGATCAGCGGTTGCGATTTATCTAGACCGTTTGTTTGGTGAGTAAGTTTTTTTAGCATCTATTCGGTAAGAACAACAACAACGTTGGTCCTCTGGGAATAGCAAAGAAGTATAGGAGTTCAATATGAACTTAGTAGACATCGTAAATCAGGATCACTTAAATCCTAAAGTAAAAGATCTTCCAAACTTTAAGTCTGGGGATACTGTTGCTGTACACACAAAGATTACTGAAGGGACAAAATCTCGTATTCAGATTTTCGAAGGTGTTTGTATCGCTTTCAAACAAAGAGGAGACATCAATGGTCACTTCCGCGTAAGAAAAGTTTCTAACGGTACTGGAGTAGAAAGAGTTTTTCCTTTCCACTCACCAAACGTTGAAAAAGTTGTAATCATTCAAAAAGGTAAGGCACGTAAAGCTAAACTTTACTACCTACGTGAGAGATCAGGTAAATCTGCTCGTATCGCTATCGATTACGATCGTAAAGAAGACTAGTCTTAATTTAAATATTAAAGTTCGCTTTATATATTCGGCCCTTCATAATAAGATTTTTGTTATGAAGGGTTTTTTTTTGAGTAAAACATGTTTGATCTTAAATATTTTAATCTAAAAGCTGAGGCATATCCGAGTGGTTTTTTTATCGCTGGTTGTGATGAAGTTGGAAGAGGTCCACTTGCAGGGCCGGTTGTGGCAGCTTGTGCTTCGATCGAAATTAAAATATTTGATATTAAAGAAATCAGATCACTTCTTCGTAAGTGGTCTAAGCTCGGTATTACCGATTCAAAATTATTAACTGCTGAGGCACGTGCGGAAATCTTGAAGAAGATTTCAGTAGATGCGATTGGGGTTGATCAAATTCTTTCTCTCTCTCATTCAGAAAACATTCAAATCAAAATTTTAATTAAAGAAATTCACGCTCCTAAGATCGATGAGATTAATATTCTTCAAGCATCACTAGAAGCTATGAAGCTTGCTATGGTGGAGTCGTGTCCGGTGCATTTACCGGGGATGATTTTAATTGATGGGAATAAAAAATTAAAATATTCGCATGAGTTGCATGAGCAAGAAGCTGTCGTGAAAGGGGATTC
Source organism: Bacteriovorax sp. PP10 (assembly GCF_035013165.1). Taxonomy (NCBI): domain Bacteria; kingdom Pseudomonadati; phylum Bdellovibrionota; class Bacteriovoracia; order Bacteriovoracales; family Bacteriovoracaceae; genus Bacteriovorax; species Bacteriovorax antarcticus. The sequence continues at coordinate 522,076 of NZ_JAYGJQ010000003.1, read as the reverse complement.
AAAGTCTCTACTTATTGGGCTTGCTTCAATTGCGGCGAAAGTTTATCGCGATCAATTGATGAAGGATTTAAGTGAGAAGTATCCTGGGTATGGATGGGAGCAAAATGCTGGTTATCCGACTAAGAAACACATTGAGGCCATTGGGCTTTTAGGTGTGACTGAACTTCACCGACTAACTTTTAGTGGAGTGAAGGAAGTTTATGCAGAAAGGGGATATTCTCGAATCGAAAGCATCTAAGTATTTTCATCGTGAGTGTGTTCCGGCACTCGTTTCAAGTCTTATTCTTCGTTCTAAAAATCTGGGGCAGATTGATGTCGCCTATCTTGAAAGAGATTATAAAAAAGCGTGGGTTCTTAAAATTGTGGAGACGAAATACTCCAGGTATCCATCGCGGCTTCAGATGATGAGACTTAGGGGAACACAGGACTATTTAAGTAGACTTTTAGATATGGGAGCAATTCTTGAAGTTAAATTTTGCAAAAAAGTCGATCAGACGTTAGACTTTTAGTATGAAAAAATTAATTACCGCAACATTCGTTTGTTTCACACTTCTATTTTCTTCTGTTTCTAATGCAGCAATTGATCCTAAATTAAAAATGGTAGCAACCATGGCGGGATATGGGGTTGTTGGTGGAGCACTTCTTGGAACTGCTAGTTTAGCGTTTGGTTCTGGGGGAAGATCGATTGCAAAGGGAGCTTCGCTTGGTCTTTATGCGGGGATTATTTTTGGAAGTTATATTATCTTAAATTATGAAATGAAAAAAAGAGGGTTTGGGGCCGAGTCCAAAGGCAATTATTATCCTGAGAGTGATAGCCAGTACGATAATAACGATCAGACTAATATCGCGGTTGATATCAGTGAGTACCGCCTAGCTCAGTTTGAGAGTAAAAAAGATCCGAAAAAAGAGCCGAAGTTTTTTATGAATTTAGTACATCTTGAATTTTAATCAGAATAAATAAAAATACATTTAAGATAAAAAAAATGCTCCGTAAGGAGCATTTTTTAATTTTGGAATGTTTGTTTTCTGTTACCAAATTTTTGGTTTAGATTTTCTGTTTCGTCAGTGTCGAATTCATTTTCCATAAGCTTGAAAGCATCAAAGTTATAAAGTTTGAATACTTTTAAGAATTCAGTCTTAACGTTGGAAAGTTTGATTTGAGCTTTATTCTTATTAAGAATGTGAAGTGTCTCAACAAAAATACCAATTCCTGAAGAGCCAACAAAATCCAGCGAATTCATATCAAGCGTGATTGTGCATGTAGGATTTTTCGTTGATAAATCCGTTAGCTCCTGACGAAGTGGGATTGAGTTTTCGTAATCTAAACCACCTGACATATGTACGATGATATTACCTTGAGAGTCTGTATGGATTTGGGCCTTCATTGCCATTTTGTGCGTTCCTTTTTAAAGGTTAAATGTGCTAAAATGATTTTAGCATCAATTAGCATACGCTACTCTGGCCCATCAAAATTTGCCTCTTGTGAAGGCCGGGTAGTCCAGTAAAAATAGGGGATCTCATTTGTCGGAATTAATTCTTGTGACTTTACCTATTGGAAACATGGGCGACATCACGCTTCGAGCACTTGAAGCACTAAAGACTGGGACAACGTTTTACGCTGAAGACACCAGAGTTTTCAAAGAGCTTCTCAATAATTTAGGTATTACTTATCAAGATAAATTCATTGATTCATTTCACGATCAAAGTGTCGGGAAATTAGAAATCATTCTTTCGAAAATTAAAAATGGTGAAGTGGTGCATTTGGTTTCAGATGCAGGAAGCCCGATGGTTTCTGATCCGGCCTTCCCTCTTTTAAAAAGATTAGTTGAAGAAAAAATTGCGATTAAAACTCTTCCTGGAGTAACGGCCGTTGTGACGGCGCTAGAATTATCTGCGCTTCCTCCACATCCATTTCATTTTTGGGGATTCATTGGGCGTGGGAAAGGGGAAAAGAAAGATTTCTTCAAAGATCTCGCTGGAATTTCCGGGACACATATTTTCTTTGAATCACCTCATCGCGTATTTGAAACAATTGATTCTTTTTTTGAAGTTCAACCTGACAATACACTGGTGATTGCCAGAGAACTGACGAAAACTTATGAGTCGGTTTATAGAATCACTAAAGACGATTTAAAAACGATTCGCGATAATGTTGTTGATAAAGGTGAATTTGTTTTATTATTTCACTCAGCAAGCGAGAAGAGCTCCGCAGGTTCAAGTGAAGAAGTTGTAGCACTGACTAAAGATTATTTGGAAAATGGTGGGAGTACGAAGAAGCTTGCTAAGATTTTTTCAAAAGTTTTGGGAAGTGATACAAAAACTATCTATGACCAACTAAGCCGCTCGGTAAAATAAGTCATTATTTACCTCTATCAATAAAATCCCACACTTCTTGAAAATTGTTTAAAATAGACAGAAGAAAAGTTTTTTCAAAGAGAGTTGTATGCTGGTTAGGATTATCGGTGGTCACGGTGGAGTTTCGCCTGGGTTCAGAGCAACTTCGTATTTGATTGATGGCAAGCTACTCTTGGATGCGGGGTCAGTGGCCTCAGGAATTCAAATTGAAGAGCAGTCTAATATCGATCATATTTTAATTTCGCACGCTCACCTGGATCACATTTCTGATCTGGCCTTTTTAGCAGACAATTGTTTTGGAATGAAAGGGAAACCTTTCGAAATTTACGCCAATACTCCAGTGAAAAATGCGATCATGACTCATTTGTTAAATGATGTGATCTGGCCGGACTTTACGACGCTTCCTACGAAAGAAAATCCGACATTGCGTATTCATGATGTGAAACCACTGATGCAATTGGTGCTGGGAGATTATCGCATTATGCCGATTCCTGTGAATCATTCTACGGGGGCATTAGGATTTATTATTGAAAGAAAAAATGCTTCAGTTGTTTTTACTCAAGATACAGGGCCGACAGATGAAATCTGGAAATATGCTCATGAGGTAAAAAATTTAAAAGCGATTTTTACAGAAGTGAGTTTTCCGAACTCAATGGAAAAAGTTGCGACAGCAAGTCAGCATCATACGCCTGCGACTATGAAAGAAGAGATTAAGAAAATGCCGAAAGATGTTCCGATTTTTCTCGGGCATTTGAAACCGAATTTTCAATCGCAGCTTTTTAAAGAGATTGCGGAGATTGGGGATGAGAGAATTACTATTCTTGGGTCTGGTGATACTAGTTATGTTTTTTAGAGTTCGCAAAAAGTTCATAAAAAAAAAGCTCCAGTGGAGCTTTTTTACGTTGTATGAAAATATTAAAAAGTTGAACTTCGTATTAAGAGTTTTATGAACCGTTGGAAGACGGGCCCTGCACTTAAGGCATTCCAGGCATTAAATAAATCTGACGGCTTGGAATATTGATCGGAACAAATCTCGCCGGCGCTCTTTTTGGAGCACTAGCTGCTTCTTCTTGCGCAGGAGCTTCTTCTACAACTTTCTTCCCACCATCTTTGGCCGGACGTTTATCAACACAAGTTTTCCCATCCCATTCCCATTTAATTCCAGGACGGCCCTCGTTTTCTTTCTCAATCCAATCAGCATTATCTGCAATACAAAGTTTTTCTGCGGCAGCAAGAGAGGCATCGTCTTCAGCTGGTTTCGCTTCAACTGCAGTTGCAGCTTCACTACATGTTTCTTTAACAGAGTCCCATGAGAAAGTAGGTCCCTTGTTAATTTCACAGTCCATTTGAGCTTTTGTAACTTCAGCTTTTACTTTATCAGTACTATTGTTTGGCAGATTAGAAAGTGAAGTGCCACTATTTCCATTCTCTGCTTTTATTACAGGAGGAGTCACTGGTTCTGTTTTTGGGTCTACAGTAATAGCATCAGGCTTCGTTTTTTGCCCTTCAGTAACAGTGCCTGGTTTGTTTTTTAATTCTTCATTAGCTGTTCCTGGACCTCTAGATCCAACCGGAGGAAGATTTGGATTCTTTACAACTGGTTTTGTATCTTCACTAGTAAGAACGATTGGTTTTACTATAGGAGCTTTACCACCATTATTATTGTTTGCAGCGATAGTAGGTCCTTCACAGCTTTTGCTTGATGAATTCCATCTAAAAGGATTTCCTGGAGAGCTTTTTGACTCACAGGCCATTCTCGCTTGCTTTTCGTTAACATCACCAGGAATGGAAGGTGTTACTGCTTTCGCTGATGTGACGATTCCATTTTTTGAATCAGTTAACATTGAACTTCTAGGATTGCCGTTTTGTAGGTCAGCATTCTTTGAATCACCATTCTTAGAGTTACCGTTATGTGTTTGCGATTCATAATTGTTAAGACCAGGATTTTTTAAACCATTATGAGATAGAGCAGGTGAGTTAGAGTCAGAATCATTGCCACTTTTTTCACAAGAGTATTCTGACGAATTCCATTTGAATGGAAGACCGGCAGATATTTTTGCATCACATGCAATTTTTGATTCTAGTTTTGTTCCGGCCATTGTCGGGATTGCACTACAAGATTTATTTGCAGAATCCCATTTATATTCGTACCCATATTTCTTTTGAGCAATACACTGTTGTGCTGTCTGAGTTAGATGAGCTTCTGTTAATAGAGAAGAAGATTCTTCACATGAGTTTTTCTCAGAACTCCAGTTGAATACAGATCCTGGTTTTTTTAAGGCCACACATTGTTCAAGTGAAGACACTTTTGCAAGTTCAGCTGATGAAATTGTGTTTTTCGTATCAGAGTTTGCATTTGCAAGAACAGGGAATTCGCTACATGCATTTTTCCCAGCATCCCATTTAAATGAAGATCCTTCTTTAGTTTTAATTTCACATTGCTGAGCTGCTTGTTTTAAGGCCGCGCTTGAAAGTTGAGAAGAGTATTCACCACAAGAGTTTTTCTGTGCGTCCCAGTTGAAGACTGAACCTTCTTTCTTTAAAGCAACACATTGCTCGATTGTTGAAACTTTTGCGATATCAGCTGCAGAACACTGACCTTTTGAGTTATCCCAGCTTGAAGAAAGACCTTTTTTATTAATGGCCTCGCAAGCTGCTTTTGACTTGATGTCAGAAAGAACTAGCGAACCATTGTTGGCCTCTTTTGAACTAGAAGAAGTCATGGTCTTGTCATCATCACATTCTTTTTTATCAGAGTTCCACTTTGAACCTTTAACTTCACATTGCTGAGCTGCTTGTTTTAAGGCCGCACTTGAAAGTAGAGAAGAGAATTCACCACAAGAATTTTTCTGTGCGTCCCAGTTGAAGACTGAGCCTTCTTTCTTTAAAGCAACACATTGCTCGATTGTTGAAACTTTTGCGATATCAACTGCAGAACACTGGCCTTTTGAGTTATCCCAGCTAGAAGAAAGACCTTTTTTATTAATGGCATCGCAAGCGGCCTTTGACTTTACATCAGAAAGAACTAACGAACCATTTTGAGCTTGTTGAAGAGATTGTTTAAGTGCAGGATTTGCGAGTAGAGATGAGAACTCACCACAAGAATTTTTCTGTGTATCCCAATTGAAGACTGAACCTTCTTTCTTTAAAGCAACACATTGCTCGATTGTTGAAACTTTTGCGAGATCAACTGCTGAACACTGGCCTTTTGAGTTATCCCAGTTTGAAAGAAGACCATTTTTACCAATGGCATCGCAAGCTGCTTTTGACTTTATTTCAGGAAGAACTAATGAACCATTTTGAGTTTGTTGAACAGATTGTTTAATGGCCGCACTTGCCAGGAGAGATGAGAACTCACCACAAGAATTTTTCTGTGCGTCCCAGTTAAAAACTGATCCTGGTTTTTTCAGCGCCACACATTGTTCAAGTGTTGCAACTTTAGAAACTTCTAACTGGCCACATTGACGAGCTTGGTTATCCCAGCTGTTTGAAAAACCGTTTTTTGCAGGTTTTGCTTCACATGCTACTTTAGCTTTTAAGTCAGCGGCCGTTAAAATAGGTGAAGATTCACATGTATTTTCATTGCCATTCCATTTGTATGGAAGGTTCGCTGCTGTTTTAGCATCACAAGAAATTTTTGATTCTAGTTTTGTTCCGGCGATCGTTGGAGTTTCATCGCAAGAATTTTTTGATGAATCCCATTTGTATGAATAACCATTTTTCTTTTGAGCAACACACTGCTGAGCAGATTGTTTTAATACATTTTCAGTAAGTAGAGCAGAGAATTCACCACAAGACTTTTTCTGAGCGTCCCAGTTGAAAACAGAGCCTTCTTTTTTCAAGGCCACACACTGCTCAAGCGATGAAACGTTTGCGATTTCTACTTCATTACATTTGCTACTTTTTGTATCCCATACGAAAGCTGATCCATCTTTAAGTTGAGCTTTACACTGCTCAGGAGATGTCGCTAGATTTCCTGCCTTTGGATCCTGGAAAGAGATATCTGAACAGTTGTCAGAATCCTTCACTGAGAATGTTACGTTGGCAGCAGCACCCTTTTTAGGTTTAATTTCAAGACCACGTCCAAGACTGTCTGAAGATAAATCGAATTGTTTTCTACAAGAGTCAGCGCCCAGAATTTTTGAATTTGATTTACAGATAATTCCTGAAGTATCGAACTTGTTAGATTTTTCATCATAAGGAAGATTTCTAATGAAAACTTTCTTATCACCTGAGTTCGCTGGATCAAGTTGAGCACACCTAACAGCTGTTCCTAGATTGTCAAAAGTTTTGCTGATGAATCCTTCAAGTTTTAATTCATCCAAGCTTGTTTCTGCTTTAGCAGCAGAGTTGTTTAAGAGTTTTTCATTGGCATTGATGAAGTGAAGAACTGATTCTAAGTTGCTTACATTATCCTGGCTTAAAGTTTCGATGAAGTGACCGAAGTTACAACCCTGGATATTGGCCTGGATTTTATTGGCAAAGTCTTTACTTTTAATTGATGCCAGACATTTTGGACCTTGTGCTTTAACTTTCTTAACCCATGCGCTTAGCTGGTTTAAGTTATCGGCAACCGCAGACTGGACAGCAACATCCTGATCAATCAAAGAAGCTGTTAAGTCAGAAGGCTCTCTCAAGTCAATCTTTGAGTCTTTTTCGATTGGAGCATTCTTGATTGTATTAACCAGAATATTTAAAGGAGCGTTTTTAACTTGTTTAAGGTAGTCCGCTTTGAATAGGGCCGTGCCTTTATTTGTTTCTTCGTACTTACTTACAGAGCAAACTCTGTCTTGAGCATGAGTCAGAAGTTTTTCCAGAAGATACTTATCTCCGGCATTGATCATGAATTTTTTATCACTCGATTTGGCGTACTTTTTCTGACTGGCCTCTTCAAGAGCGTTGATGACATCTTTAATTTTTGTTTTATTGATAAAGTCTTGTGACTCAGAAGATTTATCATCGATGGCCTTCATGAAATTAACTAAAACTTCATTTGATTTAAAGCTGTCGTCATTTTCAAATTTTGCTGACTGATAAAGTTTTCCAATTTTTCGAAGAGAGTTTTGGTATTCACCAAAAAGAGCGGTCTCGAATTCACGACCTGGATAAGCTTTGTCTTTACTGTGAGGTTTTAGTTGCACCTGATATTTTTTATCTAAGTAAGCATCTTTGCCTTCATAATTTAATTCATTTTGTAGTTTGATATAGAGAGTTTTAAAATCGTTTAGTTCATTGGCAGAGAAACATTGGTTTGAGGCCGCAAAAATTGCGGTTGAACTTAGGAGAAAGACTCCTAAAGTCAAAAACTGTAAATGTTTAAAAAGTTTCTTCATTTTCACTCTTATTCTGCACTCAAACGGACCAATACCTCTGACTAATCGGCTGATGGCCATAAAACTTGAGAATTCGTATCAACTTAGTGAAAAATAGGGTTTTCAACTGCCAAAAAAAATGGCCAAATAAGGCCCTTCGAGGAAAATAGATGGCAAATCAGGATTTTAACCAGATTCAAGAGACAGAGATAATGAACTACCTAACCCAGAATTTTGGGTTCGAAGTGTTCACGCCTGGACTTGATCGCACAGATCCGGTGTACCGCCCTTTCATCGAATATTTCAAAAAAAATGGAACTCAAATCATTATCGTGGCCGGAACAAATGGAAAGGGGCAGACCGCTCACACTATTGGTTCATTGCTGACTTTAGAAAAGCAATCTTTCGGCCTTTGGACTTCTCCGCATATTCTTAGTGTTCGTGAAAGATTTTTGTTTTCCAAAGATGGAGAAGCAGCGGAAGCGAGTTATGAAGAATTAAAAGCAGGGATGAGTGAGAGTGAAAGGATTTTAAAGGAAGAGCTTCACGGGGTGAAAGTTTCTTTTTATGAGTTTCTCTTCCTGGTTTTTTTGGTTATCGCTAAGAATCGTGGGAGTCAGGATTATTTACTTTTGGAAGTGGGACTTGGTGGACGCCTTGATGCTGTTAACCATTTTGATGCAGACTGTGTTTGTATTACTTCTATTTCCAGGGATCACCAAAGCATCCTGGGCTCGCGCTACGATCAGATTTTAGCTGAGAAGATTGCGGTTTCCAGAAGAAATAAGCCATTATTTACGAATTTCGAGCTGGAATATTTAAATTCTCAGACGAAAGCGTATACCGAAAGTCATGGCGTGCAGTGGATTCCTCTCAAAGGAAGCACGCATTATTTTGAGGCCAATCAAAAAATGGCCTGGGAAGTTTTTAGATACCTAAGGCCCACGTCACTTCTTACTTTTTCTGAAGGGATTTCCAAACTTCCTCTCTATAAAGGTCGCAGAGAGATAATGACTTTTGAAGGAAAGTCTCTTATCTTTATAGGGGCCCACAATATTGATGGCGTACGTAGGATGTTGCAGAGCTATCTGGAATCTAGCGATTTGTTAGTTCCGGAAGAGTTGTTAGTGAGTTTTTCGCAAAGACCTATTGGTGAAGTTGAAGTCATGCTCAAGTCACTGGTGGAATTTTTTGGAGATAAGGCCTCTTTCAAACTCACAAGTTTTGATCACCCGAAAGCTTTAGATCCGGAGTCTATAAGACTTGCGAGTCTAAAAGTTAACAAAGGAATGTTAAATTTTGTTTTCGACTGGAAATCAGAACTCAAAAATACAAAAGCAAATACGATCTTGGTTTGCGGTTCATATTACTTCATCGGTGAAGTTCAGCGCTTTATTCGCGCTTAGTTTCTTATTATTTAATCAATCATTAACGGCACGTGAAACATTTGAGTTTGATCTTGGTCAAAAAATCAATGTGCTTTCAGATAAGGCCTTTAGAAAAACCAGCGAAAATGAATTCGAAGCAATAGGTAATGTTGTTATCACTCACTTGAAGAATTCTATTTACGGGGAAAAGGCGAGAATCAATTTCACTAGTGGTGAAACGGAAGTTTTAGGAAATGTCCGCTACATTGCGCCTGAGATGACCTTGTATGGGGCCAAACTTAATTATAACTTTCTTACAAAAAGAATTGATTTAGATAATGCCAGAGTTCTTTCTGATAACTTTATTGTGACAGGAAAAAAAATCATTCAGACCTCTCCCGATATTATTTATGCTGAAGATGCTGAGTATACAACTTGTAAAGATTGCCCTGAATCATGGAGTGTGTTTGCCAAACACATTACGATCGAAGTGGGACAGTATGTAAAAATGAAACATGCATTCATTAAAGTGAATGGTGTAACGGCAATGTATTTTCCTTATCTAATTTTTCCTATCAAGCAAAAAAGAGAAACAGGATTACTATTTCCCAATATCGGTTTTAGCTCTTCAGAAGGATTTAGATATCAGCAGCCCTTCTTCTGGGTGATTGATGATTATAAAGACATGACTTTAACTCCTTCCACTTTCGGAGACCGCGGTCTCGGTGGAGAGTTGCAGTACAGGCAGAATATAAAAGAGAAGACCTGGATTGAATTAAACACATTGCAGTTGAATGACCGCATTTATCGGCCGAATAAAATTGATAAAACATTAAGTGGGACAAAAACATACCGCCAGTTTTCAGATTTTGAAGGTCATTATGTGGGCCAGCAGAATTTTAATGGGCATATGTATTTTAATAATACATCTGACCTGGATACTACCAGAGACCTGGATTATTTTGCGAAAGACCGAATTCGCGGGACGGAAGTTGGTGGAGGAGGATTCCTTGAAGGAAGATCTTCTTTATTCTCACTTGGTGTAGAAAGTTATTATAACCAGAACATGCTTATCACTGATCCTAAAAAGTTTGATGATCAGTACGTTCAAATCCTGCCTAAAGTTTCTTTGAACTCTGTGCCTTATAATATTGTTCATACTGATTATGCCTTTTTAAAGAATATTTCAGTGGGTCTGCATGGGGACTATACAATTTTTAAACAAAATAGAGTGGATACTGACGGGCCGATTCGAAATGCCCGCAGAACTAACTTTAGTCCATATCTTGATTGGCAACTAGGGAACCTGGGTCCGGTTTTTTTCTCTCATCAATTAAAACTTGATTACCAGTCTTATCAATTGCCGACAGAAGCAGATAAAAGCTTTTCTAAGAAAGGCCTTATTTATGAAACGGAAGCGAAGATTGAATTAGAAAAAATTTACGGGCTTGCTTATGTTGAAGAAAAACCATTGGTGATTGACTCGAATACGAAGGCCGATAAGAAGCAGGCGAGTATCCTTGATATCGGAAGCACGACTCCAGTGGCACCGACAACGATTGGGACACTCCCGCAAATTCGTACGAACAATGACGAGCAGACGACCTTAGTTTATAACAACAGTTATAGACACTCTCAGGAGTTTAAATTAAAGCATTATTACCTGGGCGAGCAGACGTATAAAGGCAACAAGAAATTCCGTCAGCAGATTGAATCAGAAAATGGGCAGTTCGATTACCTGGATGCTTTAAGAGACCGTGAGCATATTACTAACCAGACGACTGCTCAGGATTCATTACCGATTAGTAATACACTTGAATTCCAGTGGAACAACGGTCTTATTAGAAAGACATCGACCAAGTTTGATCCTTACAAAGACAATCGTTACCTGAAAGACAATTTCACTTATAGCAACATTACTTATTTGGATGTGTCTCAAGGTCTTGACCTAACAGTTGATTCAGATCGTTTAGTCGACAGGCTTACCAGACTTTATATTAATACCGGTATTAGTTTAGATAGACTCACTTTTGCGATTCAGGAATTTTATTTCCATAAATCGGGAGAGCATAAATTAACGTCATCAACGACTCTTAACTTTGACCGCTTTAGTATTGCGGGAGATTTTACTTACAACTCTTTTAACTCATCAAACACCCCGATTACTAAGCTTGTTGGGTACGATTTTACATTAAACATTAACGATCTTATTACGCTGAAAAACTCTCTTGATTACAATATTGAAAGTAAGCTTATTAACCAGAGTTCATACTCTGTTTTGTATGCTCCGGTAAATAATTGCTGGAAGATTGAATTCAATTACACACGAGATTTGATCGACAAAAAATTCGGTCTACTCCTTTATATTAATTATAATGCCAGCAACTTCGCCTCAATCAATGTTAGATAAAATCATCATCATAGATTTTGAAGACAGCTTTACATACAATATTGCCAGTGTGCTTTTTCCGCTGAACTCTAGTGTCAAAGTGATTTCTCATCAGGAATTTTTTAATTTCAGGATAGGAGAGTTTCTAGAATCGAAAGAAAAACATGCATTGATTTTGGGCCCTGGCCCTGGGCATCCGGATGCTTATCAAAAATATTTTAAGCAGATTGAAACTTTTAGAAATCTTCCACAATTTTATGTGATGGGAATTTGTCTTGGGCATCAGATGTTGGGTTTGATGGATGGGAAAGTTGTAGGTCTTGCACAGGAACAAATTCACGGGCAGACGATCTTTATTGAGTTTGATGGTGTGGAAAGAGCGGTTCAACGCTATAATTCGCTGGCCGTTTATGAAGATGGATCTGAGGTCAATATCAGACGATTTGATCGTGGAATATCTTACCAGTTCCATCCAGAATCAGTAGGCACTGATTCTAATCCTTTATATTTCAAAGAGCTCCTGGATTTTCTCAAATCTTAGCTAGGCAAGATCTGATCTGTGCGAATGGAAATGAAGTTTTAAGCTATCATGGCTTATGGCCCAGAATTTAAAAATAGAAGGCATTTACGACCAAAGAACACTTAAACTTTTGAAGTCCAAAGGGATACGTGATTTTGGATTTAACTTTTCACCGATGAGCTTTAACTTTATTCAAGAGCATGTCTTTTTAAAAGAGCTTGTTCCTCTTTTAGAACCCAAAGATAAAATTCATCTGCACTTTTCGAGAATTAATGATCCGATGATTCAGAAAGTGATTTTGGATTTAGGAAAGGCCGGAGTTGGTAAAGAAAATATTTTTATCGACTGTGATGAAGGGACAGAAAAATCACAAGAGATTGGTGTTAATTATTATTTGAATTATTACCCGGAACTGACTCTTGCAGCATGTGCGAGTCCATATTTTTGCGGAATGATTTTTAATTTTTCTTTTTTTGAAGACCTGCACCGCCGTGGAATTTTAAATAATTTCATTGCCAATTTCTACACACATTTTAAGCAGCATCTGACTGAAGACAAACAAATCGTCATGAGGATTGACTGGAATGATAACGTTTTTCCGTCGCTGTTTGATTACTTCGACATCGATCTTATGAGCTTTTCAATTAACGATAAGATTGAAGTCTGCTATCGCAATGTGGATTTAAAAAAGCTCACGGTTGAGATGGAACATATCGAAAAAAATAAAAATTTAACTGATAACTTTTAAATAAATACTAGGTAAGACTACCAATGATGAACATCGTTCTTACAAATGATGATGGAGTTCATGCTCCAGGTATTAATATTCTGCGAGAATCTCTGGCAGACATTGCAAATGTAATCGTTGTGGCCCCGCTTACTGAAAGGTCGACGACTGGCCATACATTGACACTTGATACGACAGTAAGACTCCAGGAAATTTCAGAAAATATTTATGGATGTAATGGTTTCCCAGCGGATTGCTCGTTGATGGCAATCGGACATCTATTTAAAAACCCACAATCAAAATATTATGGTCAGAAAATAGACATGGTAATTTCGGGTATTAATCGAGGAGCGAATCTCGGTCAGGATGTTTATTATTCTGGAACCGTGGCCGCAGCGAGAGAGGCCGCTTTTCACGGCATTCCTTCCATAGCAGTTAGTTCGTGTATGGATTTTTTAAATACCGAAAATAAAGATCTTTACTATTATAGTGCTTCAAATTTTATTAAAACTCTTGTACAATCAAATATATCGAAAGTGATACCGCAAATGTCCCTGTTGAACATCAATGTTCCCTGGTGCAAAGAAGCGGAGATTTTAGGAACGCGAGTTACTAAAACCGGACTTAGAAAGTACTCCGAAGAGATCGAAGAACGTATCGATTTCAGGGGCAGGAAATACTATTGGATTGGCGGGATCTATAAGGGTTATGAAGACTTTTCAGATTCAGATTGCCAGGCAATAGAAGACAAAATGATCTCAGTCGCTCCAGTTAAACTCTGTGATTACGGACGATCACAGATGGAAATGATGGAAACCGTAAAAGGTTTTCTAGAAGATGTTTTACCTCGTAAATCTTAACCGATTAAAAAGGTCATAAACATTCAAGGAAGATGTTGGCATAATGACCATTACAAAAAACGCTCTACTATTTTTGTCACTAATATTTACTTTTGCCTGTGCTTCCGTTCAAAGCGGTCACTACGTGATGGTTAAAGAAACCGACACCGTTGAAACCCTTGCAAAAGAATTCAATGTTCCCAAAGAAAAAATTCAAGCTGCCAATCCAGCGAAGCCAATTAAAAGTGGTGAATGGGTTTTCATTCCACTAAAACGTGGAGTCATGGGCGATAGCGATGTTCAGCCCTTCGATCCTAATCACTTATTATCATCTGGTGAATTTTTATGGCCAGTTCCTTCAAGCAATAGAATTACATCTGGTTTCAAAATGCGTTGGGGGAGAAAACACGAAGGTGTTGATATCGGCGGACGTATTGGATCTCACATTGTAGCAGCTGCTGATGGTGTTGTTGTCTATTCTGGGGACGAGATCGGTGGGTATGGAAATATCACTGTTATCGCTCATAAGAATGGGTATTTTTCAGTTTACGCTCACGCAAAATCAAATTTCACGACACAAGGTCAGCGCGTTTACCGCGGGCAAGTTATTGCTCAGATTGGGATGACGGGAAGATCGTACGGGCCGCATTTACATTTTGAAGTAAGAAAGAATGGACAGGCGATTGATCCGACGGATTTTCTTGCTGCTAACTAGCTCGAAAAAATGCTCCAGTGGAGCATTTTTACATCGCTTGAAGATCGTATACACAGAATTATTTTTTAAGAGTTCGAGCTAGCAACCCAGCTAGTTATAAAAAAATGCTCCTTTTGGAGCATTTTTTGTTTTTACTAAATTTTCTTTTGAAGCATTTCCAGAAGCTTAATATACATAAGCGCCGTATTCTTCGCATCTTCAAGTGCGGTATGCTTAACTTCACCCATACCTAAAAAGCTCATTAGTTTCGATCCAGAAGAGCATTCAGGTGGAATCATCTTTAGATCAATTAATGTATTGGCCGTTGAAGAAAGATCCAGGTTTCTGTGGTGGAAGTGCTTTCTCATAAATTCCCACGAAAGGTCGCGAGTTAAGAAAGGCAGATCGATAGCACTCATCGATTTACCGAAAAGAATAATCTTTTCGTTTTTATCGTTTTTAAAATAGTTTTTAACTTCTTTTGAGATCAGGTAAGTCTCTAGTTCATCTTTGAAGCTGTCCATGTGTAAACCAGTCACGTGGGCCTTGTGGATCAGCATTTCATTGTGATCGATAACCCATTTATCCAGACGAGGTTTTAGTTCTTCAAATGAAGGGCATTTAATATAGTAATTTCTCGCCAGTGAGTCTTCAATTCTTTTTGTTTCCGTACAAAATGGAACCATTCCGAATTCGATCATGTAATCATTTTCGTTGAGTCCAGTTGCTTCGATATCAATAGATAAATAACGCATATAATGCCTGAGTTAAAAGGTTTAAGTTATTCTAAATGACGAAGGGGTTATTGTCTACAAATAGGAAAATATCACAGTGACTGAGTCGTGTTCTTTAAACAGATCCTCTATGTCTATTTGGCAGGATAAAATTTTTTCGCCGTTAGCAGTTAAGATGCATTTTAAACAGACGCCTTCGCCGTTGCAGCTGCTTGCTACAGGAATGCCGTTGTCTAAAAGTAGCTCCATCAAATTGGTTGTAAGGTCGTCTGTGTTGATGGGAATTGTCTTAATTACTTTTTGAGATGCTCTGCCATAAATGATCAGGTCTTTCATTCTTTACACCACAAACGTGCTGTACTGCGATCGTCACTGTATAAAACCGATTCTTGGTGTTTATCATTTTTAAATTTAGCATGGCCAAAAATATTTCCCAAGTTTTCTACGTGATAGATAGGGAAGTTCATTTCTAAGAAGAAATCCAGTTGAGCTTTTCTTCCACGATTTGATTCGTAGAGAATGCGGTCTGGGTTAGATAAAAATAAATGGCGTGAGAAACCTAATAGTTCATTAAGAGTAAAAGCAGAGTCGACCTGGTCAATTTCATAAGCTTCTAAATGCTGAAGATGCTGAACCGGGTTTCTGCCTTCGCTGGAAAATAAAACGATTTCCTGATTCTTTCCTTTGAACTCACAGATGGGAAGTGGGAAAGCTGCAGGACGGGACTTCATAAAGTAGCCCATCTTGGGATTCGTTTTGAAAGGTCTAAAAAGTGTCGTAGAACTCACGGCCAGGAAATAGTCTTCACCTTCACTCATGGCGATATAGTGAGATTTTTTTTGATCGGCACTCATGATCTCATCTCTTAAAGAAGTTTCTTTAGATAAGTCATAGTTGCAATTTGTTTCGTAGTTTTCTTTTTTTGATTTATTGGCCGTTAAACCATTTTTATCATATTCGTAGTCAGCAGTTTTAGAAAAGCCGTTCAGGTACTGCTCGACTGTGCTTTTATAACTGACGCGATTGAAAGTTTCATACTTCGTTAAGATTTCATCACCTTTAAAAAAGCGCTCTGTAAGAACATCATTTTTGGCCAGGTCTTTTCTATTTTCTTTTAAGAAATTTTCGAACTCCAGACTTACACCAATCCCTTGAGGAATGACGGCATCTAATTGAGTCGCGATAGAAAGAAGCGACTTATTAGGAACGAATTTCTGAGTTAAAAAATCCAATCCTTTTAAGAAAGGCATCTTTGTGTCGTCTGCCAGATTTTTAGGTCTGAAGTCGTAATAGTAATTTTTACCATTAAGTTTTAAATAAACCTGTAAGCGTGAGTAGGGAGAAGCTTCATCTGGACGTCTGCTCATTTCTATAAGAGCAAGCATGACTGATTTTTCAGCGAAAGTGATATTTTTATTTTCGTAGATGGTCGGGTTTAAGCTTTTATAGAATTTAAGTGAAAATTCATCTTCACTGATAAATTGCACTTTGCTATTTGCCGGGCAGTAATTTTTTTTATTGGAGATAGTCGTAACTTTTTCTTTTTTCTTTTCAGTCAGTGCTTCAAATTTACTTGTAATGAATGCACAGCTTGTAAGAGATAGTAAAAGTGCGAGTGAAAAAAATTTCATAGCTCGTTGGCCCTGTCGTCAATATAGTAAAGTCCTTCGACTTCTGCTTTCACTTCCGACTTTCCTTTGAGCTGGTCTAAAAAAAGATCATCGAGATTTAGGGCCTCAGCTTCAGCGTTTGTGGCCTGGACCAAACAAATAATCCACATTCCCGAGTGTTTTTCTCCGGCAGAAGCTGCCTGAGTCGTGAAGTTTATAACTTTGTATCCACGGTTGATAAACTCATAAAAAAGTTTATCAAAGTGCTTTTCTCTATACCCTGATGACCTCGCTGGAGGTGAGGGAATAAAGAAGGTAAAGGTCTGCATTTTATAGTCTTTTTCAGGTCTTGTGAATGACTTTAGGAGCGATAGCATACGCTTTATCATACGTGTTTCCAGCTTAGAGTTGAGGGCCTTTGAGAAGGTTTGATAGGCCGATTATCTATAATAACTCAATAAGGATTTCGGGAAAACTTTACCCACGAAATATTTTTCTACAATTTTTTAAAATCCAGTTATAATCATAAGTGTAGAGGATAGGATGTCTTCTTACTAGTGGCAGGATGCCAAAAAAAAATGGGGCCTTTGCAGGGGGCCCCTTTTTTTTGCCTAAAATCCAAAATCAAAAAAACACTTCATAAAAATTTATTCTTTTAAAAAAATTACCAATGACTAGTTAGTAAGAATGCTACTTTCAATTTTTAAATCTGAAAGAGATACACCCGGTGCCATCTTTAATACTTTAAAGCTTGTCCCTGTAGGTTTAAACACACCCATCTCAGTTACAACGATGTCGACAACTTCTTTTCCTGTAAGAGGAAGCACGCACTTCTTTAGAAGTTTAGCGACGCCGTCTTTACTGAAGTGGTTCATCATGATGATCACTTGCTTAGAGCCATTAACGAGATCCATTGCTCCGCCCATACCAGTAACTTTCTTTCCCGGGATCATCCAGTTGGCAAGACTTCTCTCGCTATCAACTTCCATCCCACCAAGAACGCAGTAGTCAATGTGTCCACCGCGGATCATTCCAAAGCTAAGCGAGCTATCAAAGAAACTAGCTCCTGGTCCGATCGCGACTGTTTCTTTACCGGCATTAATAAGAGTTGGGGAAACAGTGTCTTTTGTTGGACGACCACTTACACCGAGCACTCCATTTTCAGAGTGGATCATAATATTTAAATCGCGGGGCATTCTCTCTGCGATGACTGTCGGCATTCCGATTCCAAGATTTACAGAACTATGAGGCGTAAAAAATTGAATTACTTCATCTGCCATTTCGATATTTGTCCACGCCATTATGCACCTTCCGTAACTAAGAATTCGATATCATTTTTATAATTGCTACCCTGAAAAATTCGTTGAACGAAAATTCCTGGAAGATGAATGTCTTCTGGTGGGATTTGTCCGAGTTCAACTAACTCTTCAACTTCAACAACTGTAATTTTTGCGGCCATGGCCATAAGTGGTGAGAAGTTTCTTGCTGTTTCTTTAAACCAAAGGTTTCCGAATGTATCGCCCTTTTGAGCTTTGATAATCGCGAAGTCTGCGTGAAGGGCCGTCTCAAGAATACAAGGACGATCAAACATTTTAACGTCTTTTCCTTCAGCGATTAATGTCCCGTAACCAGTAGGTGTATAGAAAGCACGGATTCCCATTCCTGCTGCACGAATGCGCTCTGAGAATGTACCTTGAGGCACAAGTTCAACTTCAATTTGTTTGGCCAGCATCCTTTTTTCTAAATCAGGGTTGCCACCTACATACGAGCAATAAGCTTTTTTAATTTTGTCCTGAACCAGGATTTTAACCAGGCCACGCCCGGAGTTACCAATATTGTTAGAAATAACAGTCAGGTCTTTTACATCAATTGCAGTCAGGGCATCGATACAATTTTCAGCGATTCCACACAAACCAAAACCACCGCTCATAAGCGTCATGCCTGATTTGATATCGCTCAAGGCAGATGCTGCATCATTAAATACTTTGGGAGAGTTATTTTTCATTGGTCTAATTCCTTAAGGGCCAATTTAAAACGGTTCATACCTTCGATGAGTTCCGCTTCAGTTATAATAAGTGGGGGAGCAAGGACAATTCTTTTATTTTGAGTGGCCAGGTGAATTCCTTTATCAAAAAATGTTTTCCATTGGATATCAACAGTTAAATCGACTGCAGCGAGCATTCCTTTGTAGCGGATATTTTCCACCTCGGGTAAAGATCTTAATTTTTCCAGTTCTTTTTGAAATACAGCACAGATATGTTGCAGATGTTTTTGAAATTCAAAATCCTGTACAATTTCTAAAACTCCGGACATCGCTGCTATCCCTAATGGATGAGCGTAGTTGGTTAATCCACAGGCCAGGATATTACTCATATAATAATCAGCAATATTTTGACTGACCCAAACTGCTCCAAAAGGCACCATTCCACCTGTGATTCCTTTGGCAAGAGTGATGATGTCAGGCTTCACGTTATAATTCATGTAACCAAATGAAACACCTGTACGGCCAAAACCACAGATGACTTCATCCATGATTAAAAGAATCCCAAATTCTTTACAAAGCTCACTGATTCCATCCCACCATTCTTGTGTTCCAGCGTAAACTCCATTTCCACCTGTTATGGTTTCAATGATGAAGGCCGCAAAATTATCCTTGCCGTGGTCGATAATAAGCTTTCGGGTTTTTGCAATGGCATCTGGTTCAGACGGTTCTGGGATACGAACAACCCAATCTCTGCTGGGAATAAAGTGGGCCTTATTTCTCCAGTCACCAGTTGCACTTAGTGCTCCTAAAGTGGCCCCATGATAAGAAATATCTCGGGCGAGAATTAATTTCTTTTTGGAAACATCCCTGGCAATTTTAAGTGCATTTTCTACTGCTTCAGCACCGCCTGTTGCGTAAAAGATTTTTCCTTCTTTTTTATCCATATACTTCAGGAGTTCTTGAGTCGCATCGATTTTTCCTGGAAAAATTCCGCGAGGTGCACTCATGGGAATAGTGTCGAGCTGCTCCTTCATGTGACGTATAATCGTTGGATGATTGTGTCCAAAGCTTGCCTGGTAGCTTATGGAAGACATGTCAATAAGTTGATGGCCAGTTTCAGTAATGATTTTTACGCCATCAACTGAGGCGATACTAAATCTCAAAGGATTTTTTTGTTTTACCCAAGTAAAGAAAAAGGGATATTCATCCATACATTAAACCTTTTTAAAGTCGTGGCCATCAATTAAAAATTCAAATTCACGGTAATCCTCATCATGGGCAGGGCATCCTCTCCAGAAAATGTGATGTCCGCGTTTTAAATCACTGACTCCACCACCACAAGTAAATGACGGGTCCTGAGCTCCATTTTCAAAGTGCGAGCAAATTGATTTAGGGAATTCATCGTGGTCTGTAAGAAGATTTTTAAAGTCTTCCAGATCCTGAACTTTATAAGTTTTTTTCGATAGAAGCGCCCAGCGGTTATGAGTTGTTGAACTCATAGACGTTGTATCTTCTATTTTTTTTATTTCATCGCCCACACAGTGGTTCGTATGAAAAATCGATCCAACTTGTCCTTGTTGAAGAGCAGAAACTTTCTCCGCAATCGTTGGAGTGATTTCTAAATGCTCACCACCTTCTGGACTTGCGATGATGTAGTTGTGACCTGAAGTCACTGGTGCATTTAGAAGTGTTGATCTCATGGTCATGAGATTTTTTTGCTCAAGAGTTTTTCTTACCAATAACGGCCAGATCAAACCAGTCTTAGCATTGGTCGTATTGATGTTGTTCACACCAATAAGTGTATTGTCTGTACTTACACCCATAAGCCCCAGGCATCCAACAAGACTCAATACAAGCTGAGATGTATGGTTGTCGTTCGCTGGCACGTGGATTAGGCACATATAGTTTTTAGCTGAACGGTGCATATCCCATGTTTGTCCTGCAAGAACTTCTTCAGGAGTCTGAATATGAACAGTCGAGCATCCTTCTTCAGGAAGAATAATGTCTCTGAAGTCTGTGTAGTTGTTTAGCACAACCAGATCGGGGATCGTTAGTCCCGCACCTTTGGCGATTCCTTCTAATTCATCTGCTAAATGTGGTGCAAATTTTTTAGAAAGATTAAACTGCTCCATTGCAAGCTCATCCAACCTTTTTTCTAAACGTGGATTTTTAGCAAGCATCAGGTGACGTCTAATTTCTGTCAGTTCAGCGATGGCCTTTCTGAACTCTTCACCGTGGGACAGACCCCATTCCTTATTTGATTTCCCTTGTTGATAGACAATGTAGGGAAACATGCAATTTGTACTCATGATTGTAAATACTCCTTCATAGCATCGTAGCTTGGGCATACCAGGTACACCCCGTTATGTTGAATAAACATTTTGCTCATTGAGCTTGGAATCGATCCTTTAAAATAACCAAAACCATTATCGATTTTTATGACATCAATTTCATAACGAGAAAGCTTATCAACTAACTTGTCATGGAAAGCTTTTGCGGTTTCTCTGTAGTCTTCAACATTGGCCATGACGTTCTTGAAAGCATGGTAGTAACTTAGGAAGTGGAATTCATCTCCATCCCAAGTACTGATCATCATTAGTGGCTGCTCCAGGAAGTATTTGGTCGATGTGTAAGCAATCCCTGACTGCCCTGAGAAGTAAATCATTCCGGCATCTGGTGTAATCTCATGGAAACATGTGGCCATGAAGTACTTGCTAGAAAATCTAAAGAATTGAGATGCTGTTTCGTTATAAATTAAAGCAACATTATATCTCGTTGCAAGCTCACGAAGTCCTCTTAAGAATTCGTATGGCATTTTTTCCATCGTCTTCTGCAGAACCGGCTCAACCCAAACGGCCAGGTACTCAGCTGTCGCGAACTCTTTTTCAACTAGTTTTAATACTTCTCTGAAATCATTTTCAGTTGGATTAGGAAGACGTCCAACTTTAAAGTATGGATCTTTTTCATAGCTAAGTGAACGTGCCAGCATCGAGCCATTACCAAAATAGTGACCTTTGAAAGTCAGCATCTTGTTTACATTTCTTTCTTTAATAGCTGCGTCTGATTTTACCCAAATCGCTTTTGCGACTTTATCCACGCATTCAGACTGGCCTGACGTTGTGTAACCGTGGCGAAGATCTTCCGGCAGAATGCTTAAGAATTCTTTCACACCTTTTAAAAATGGCTCACTAACGAAATTAGAAAGACAAACTTTGTTAACCAGGTAAGGAAGTTGGAAATCAAAATAAGCTTTATCCAGACTCTTGATTGAAAGAGGGATGTTGATCGCGCGGCTCAAGTGAATGGCAGGTTTCTTCCAGTCAGCTTTTGTCGTGTAATAAAATACATCACGGTGAGCTTCGAAATCAGGATAGTCCTCGCGGATATAACATTGCTCAACTGAGCCTAATGATAGGTTGATGTTGATCATTGAGCTCGCCATGCGGTCTCTGTTTCTTCCTTGAATACGTTTGATTCCTTTGACAATGGCCATGGCAGAAATAGCGTATTTAAGCGCTTTTCCAAGGCCTGACTTCTGTAGGTGAGGATCAATCGTTACATCGAGCATATAAAGACAATCATGGTCGTCAAAATGCGGGTCCATGCGTACACCGCGCTCTAGTGGATACAAGTGAAGAGGACCTGCAAAAGCAATCCCCATTAATTTCTTCTTTTTATTTAATAAACCTAAACAAAGAGATGTTTTATCTAAAACGGTATGTTCAAATTTTTCGATATCAGTTTGTCTGGCCGGTTCATAAACAGCTTTTTGCATGTTGATGATTTCCTGACGGTAGTTTAAGAAGTTTGAAGCATTGATTTCAATCAGCTCAACTTGTGCGGCCTCAACACTTTTACTTACCAGAGTATTCACTTTATCAAAGACGTGTTTGATATCAAGTTTCTGTCCCAGCGCTCGGGCCAGTTTTGTTTCAATCAAAAGCATGTGCCAGTCATACTGCTCGTCAGCTGTGTATGCGTCTGTTTCAACATGAGTAGGGAGAGTGGTGTGCTCACCTAAGAAAAGCTCTCTACAAATAGCGTCTAGTCTATCGAATAAAAAGTCTAAGTCTTTAGGGCCAAAAGCTGTACTCATTCTAAAGCGAAGAGTCTGGCTTCCTGCTGGATAATATAATAGACCGTGCTTAAACCGTAGATCGACAAATTTATTCATCATTGCCGGTTCAACAACGTCGAAAGCGAAAGCTAGGCCATTCACTCGCGGGCGTCTGATGTGTTGAGAGTGCTTCTTGATAAGAGCAGTCACACGAGGAACGATATGTCTTTCAATATCAATAATGCGTGCTTGTGATTGATCTAAACTGATTGCGTGAGCGTATCCACGTAAAGTTGAAGCAACAGAGAACTCTTCACCTTTGAAAATACTTTTTGTTTCTTTGTGAGATAACACGATTCCGACTTGTGCTTTTTTTGCACAGACAACGTAGTCAGGATTAAGCTGCTCGCCATCAAGTCCTTTCATGTTGAATTGTCTGTGCCAGAAGAATTCACGTCCAAGGTGAAACCCTGTTTGAACTTCATCGTGAATTACTGGAACTTGAAATGTTTTTGCCATTAATAAAAGTGCAGTATGGAAGCGGTCAGACGAATAACAGTCTCCACCTTCACATTGCATAGGTTCAACTAAGATCGCGAAGATTTTTTTAGAAAGAAGTTGGGCGCGGACTTGCTGCAGAACTTCGACTTCTTTTTTTACCATCGGATCGGAGTTCCAGATGCTCGGGACCATGAAGTTCTTTAAGGAAGCTTCATTCCAGGTCTCTCTCCATAGCTCAGGGATGCGGACGTTCATTCTACTGTCTTCCAGCTCAGGGTACTTTACGTACTCGGCCAGGTAATTCTTCCACTCAAATGGCTCGCGCTTACTTTTATTCCAGGTTGCAGCGAGTGTCACCATCATGCGTCCGTGGAATGACCCTTCAAAAGCTAGGACTTTATTGGCTTCAGGATTCACACGTGAAAGATAACAATAACCAAGTGCCGTCTCATTTGCTTCCGCTCCTGAGTGGGTGATGGTCATATAAGTTTTTTTCCATCCCAGTTTGCGGTTGAAAAAATTAATGTATGAATTTTTTGTGTCTTTAAAATCTTTCGTCGTGGCATCGTTAGTCCAGCTCTCTAAAAATTCAGCTGCACCAAAAAAGATCGATGGATTGAATCCATGTCCCAGAGTCGCAATTTGCGAAGCTGCATCTAAAAGATAGTGAGTCGTCCCATCGACTGATTCAATCCCCATGTAGGGCCCGATGGAATGACGAAGTTTTGTAAGATAAGTTTTTTTCTCTGCGGGAATCATATTGTCGGCGTAATATTTTTTTAAAATATCATGTCCAAATTCTGAATCCTGAGCATTGATAATTGGTAATTTCATACAGGCCTCTATTTAAAGTATATTTTTTTGTACAATATCGCTGATAAATTTTAAGTACGAGTGTCCGTTGTTTTCCATCATTTTAGGAAACATCGAAATCGGTGTTGCCCCAGGAAAAGTGTTGATCTCATTTAAATAGATTTCACCTTTGTCTGTGTAGAAAAAATCAATACGCGACTGATGACGTAGCTTAAGCGCTTTAAACGTCTTGATCGCATACCCACGCATCAGTTCTATTGTTTCAGTAGAAAGATTAGGGGCGACGACTTCAGTTGTCGTTTTTGAGTTTGGATCGTATTTTTCATCGTAAGAGTAGAAGGCCGTAGGGCAGTTGATTTCGCCCGGGACACTTGCGTGAACCTTTCCTTCAAATTCGTAAGTTGAAATTTCAAGCTCACGAGCTGTCACCATTTTTTCAACTAAAACATATTCAGAGAATGTGAAAGCATTTTTAAGTGCAGCATCTAAATCTGATTTCTTAGATACCGGGTAACATCCAACACTTGAGCCTTGAGAAGCGGCCTTAACGAAAACACTACCGTGAGTATCAAAAAGTTTATGAGCTTTCGGAGCGTCTTCAATGCTCGTTAAAAATTCAAAGGGAGTGTTAGGGATATCAAGAGCATTGAACCAT
The DNA here is from genome assembly GCF_035013165.1 of Bacteriovorax sp. PP10. Lineage (NCBI taxonomy): Bacteria > Pseudomonadati > Bdellovibrionota > Bacteriovoracia > Bacteriovoracales > Bacteriovoracaceae > Bacteriovorax > Bacteriovorax antarcticus. The sequence continues at coordinate 497,519 of NZ_JAYGJQ010000003.1, read as the reverse complement.
AGTTTAGAAGTTACTTTGTTAAAACAAATTAAACTTGCTTCAGGCCCGCATCCAAAATAGGGAAGTGAGATCAACTCTAAATAAGTTTGAATCTCTCCAGTCTCTCCCGGAGGCCCGTGGATACATGGAACCACGTAGTGAATGTCTTCTTTGGTTTTTGCGCCAACTAACTGGCGGTGAGAATTTATTTCAACTGCTTCACCTAGAGAACCATCTGCGTTCACTAGGCGAAAAGTTTTATCATTTGTTTTTGGTTTCCCAATTTCAACTTTGATGACGTTATAAAGGCCGATCTCTTTTAGGTTCTTTTCCAAGAACTTTGCCGACACCACAGAAACTTCATGTTCAGTACCACTTCCACCACATAGTAGAAGAATATTTTTTTTGCTCATTTTTTCACCCTATCCTTAGGTTATTTATAATGTCTGAGAGTCCCGTCTAACTATCTAAGTTTTTCAGGAACTCTCTCTAGGTTTAATTTCGTAAAGTATTCTTTTAGTTCAACGATTGTAAGCGACTTTGTTGCCTGTTCACCGTAAGCACGGATGTTGGCCGCTTTGTTTTCCATCTCTCTGTCACCAATAACAATCATGAAAGGAACTTTCGATTGCTGGATCTGACGAGTTTTGTATCCCATCGTCTCGTTTCTCTCATCAACTTTCACTCTGAAGCCCATGTCGCGTAATTCTTTTGCAAGTGTACGACAGTACTCAGTGTGTTTTTCATTTGATACAGGAACGATTGTCGCTTGCTCAGGAGAAAGCCAGAAAGGGAAGATCCCTGCGATGTGCTCCAGGTAAACTCCGATGAATCTCTCAAGAGATCCAAGAAGAGCTCTGTGGATAACAACCGGACGCACGTCTTTTCCTTCTTCGTTTGTGTATTTTAAGTCAAAACGATCTGGAAGTTGGAAATCCAACTGAATCGTTCCAAGCTGATGCCATCTTCCGATAGCGTCCGCGATTTGAATGTCGATTTTTGGACCGTAGAAAGCACCGTCACCAGCGTTGATGTGGTACGGGTGTCCTGTTTTATCTAGAGCGCCTTGAAGAGCAGCTTCAGCTACATCCCAAGTTGCATCGTCACCAGCTTTTGATTCCGGGCGAGTCGATAGACCGATTTTAATTTGCTTGAAACCAAAGTGGTCGTAACAAATAAAGAACATTTCCATAAGTTTGATGATCTCTTCTTGAATTCCTTCAAGAGAGATAAAGATATGGGCATCGTCCTGGCAGAATGAACGAACGCGAGTTAATCCTGCTACAGCTCCAGCACTTTCGTATCTATGAAGGCGACCGAAGTCAGCGTATCTCATAGGTAGATCGCGGTAAGAGTATTTGTAATGCTTAAACATAAGCATGTGGCACGGACAGTTCATTGGCTTTAGTGCGAACTCGCGCTTATCTACCTGAGAGAAATACATATTTTCTTTGTAGTGAGCGTAGTGACCTGATGTATGCCATAAGTCTGAGTCCAGAAGCATTGGCGTGATAACTTCATCGTAACCGTACTTCACATAAATTCTTCTCATGAAAGCAACCAGCTCGTTATAAACCGTTGTTCCTTTTGGCATGAAAAAAGGCGAAGCAGGAGCTACAGACTCAAAGTGGAAAAGTTCTTGTTCCTTTCCTAGCTTTCTGTGGTCGCGCTTTTTTGCTTCTTCTAAAAAGATCATGTGATCTTCAAGTTGTTTTTTTGTATTGAAACTTACAGCGTAAATACGTTGTAGCATTTTATTGTTTGAGTCTCCCTTCCAGTAAGCTCCAGCAGTGTGAAGTAACTTAAAGAATTTTGGAAGATGTCCTGTGTTCTCAACGTGAGGGCCACGGCAAAGGTCAACGAATTCACCTTGCTCATATAAAGAGATTTCCTGGTCAGCAGGGATCCCTGAAACCACTTCAACTTTTAACGGCTGGTTTTTCTTTTTCCAGAATTCAACAGCTTCATCACGAGAGAAAACCATTCTTTTGATTGCTAGTTTTTCATCGATAATTTCTTGCATAACTTTTTCGATCTTCTCTAGATCTTCATCTGCAATTTTTACATCAAGATCGATATCATAATAGAAGCCGTTTTCGATAACGGGTCCAATACCAAATTGTGGGTTGTGAGACTTGTAGATACGGTCTACCGCTTGGGCCATTAAGTGAGCTGTAGAGTGACGAATAGTGTCTAGATCGTATTTGGCCATTAGGGCTTCTCCAAAAATTAGAAAATTAATACCTTTTTACGCTCTATAATATCAGGCGCAGCTATACAAATCAACGACTTGAATCTTACTTTCGAAAAAATCTTACAATGGGCTTTTGACGCTGTAAGAATCGCGTGATATGACCTTGTGGCTTCCGCATACGAAGTTGGAAAAATCAGTTTATTTTTATGGAGAAAACCCCATGGTAACGAGTCAAGATTTAGGTCTTTCAGTTGGTACAAACCCCAATGAAATCACACCTTATATTGGTCTTTTAGAAGACGATGTAAAGCTTGATCAAGTCGTAACAAAAACTGCGGTTGCCAGGTCGTATTATCAGCTTGGAAAAGTGTATTATGATAAGGCCGATTTAGTAAGTGCTGACGAATCTTTCGTGAAGGCCCTTACATTTGCAGATCCAGTCGCTGACGGGTTTTCAGTACTTAAGACCTATGGGTTCCTTATCCGTATAGCGTCAGAAAAACTTGAAGACGCCAAAGCTCAAAAATATATTAATGAAAGTGAAAAGCTGATGGACGCTCTTTCGAGAACGCTGCCTACACTTTCAGCTGAATTCTTCTACAACCTTGGGGTTGTGAAAAATTATAGCGGTAACTTTGAAGAAGCTAAGACCAACTTTGAACTAGCTTACAAAAAATCAAGCGAAGAAAACGAGCCAGAACTTCTTTCTAAATGTCTGCTTTCTCTAGCAACGAACGCGTTCTACAGAAAAGATTTAGAATTATCTCTAAGATACTTAGACCAATTAAATGACCTTCTAAAGATCATTAAAAAATTCTACCTATCTGGAGCAATGTACACGTATTACGCAAAAATCTTTATCGAAATGAATGAAAACGATAAAGCGCTTAACTACTACAAGCTTGCTAACGAATATCTTCAGTCGAAAAAATGCTGGAACCTATATGGTTACATCCTTTTTGGAAAAGCGACGGCCCTTAAAAAAGCTGGAAACTTTGACGACGCTCTAAATATGTTCCACCTTGCTCAAGAGTCGATCGACACGACAATTTTCAGAAGATTAAATCATTTAATCGAAGCGGAAATTGATGATGTTAATGATTCAACAGTGGATCTTTATTTAGACCGCACAAACAGAAAAATTGTTGAAAGATCATTGGGAACAATCGATTTCAAACACAGATTCGTTCTGCTTGAAATCCTTTTCCTTCTATCTAAAAATCCTGGAACATACTTCGATAAAGAGCAACTTGCTAAGATGATCTGGAAAGATGAGTACAACCCATTAATCCACGATAAACTTATCTATACTTCTGTATCTCGTTTAAGAAAATTGATCGAGCCAACAGATGCTGATTCAAAACGTAAGTACATTATCCGTGGAAAAGATGGTTATACATTTAACCCTCTTGCAAAAATCCGCTTCCACATGGAAGTGAAAACAAACTCTGAGCGCTCAATCGGAAACGTTGATTTAAGCTCTCCTGTTTAGTTTTAAAATGTCACAAAAATATATTGTTATAGATAAAACATCCGCTCTTGAAGCGGATGTTTTATTTGTGCTCAAAGATCTAGATCTGAAGCACTTTCCGACGCCATGGGACTCTGCGTCTTGGGACCAGGTTTTCTCAGAAGGGGCCGAGCGCTTCATTTTAGTTGATCAGCGAGATGGATTAATCCCAGGTTTTGTTCTTTTTGACCTTAATGTCGTAGATTCCTTTGCTCATTTGCTTAAAATCCTGGTGAATCCTGATAATCGTGGGTTTAAAATCGGGAAAAATTTATTAAATGAAGCAATTAGGGTTTTGAAGGAGCGCGGCATTCGAACTTTTTTTCTGGAAGTGGAAGAAGAGAATATTGTCGCCCGCAATCTCTATGAGAGTATGGGCCTTAAAGTCATTCACAAAAAGAAGCATTTCTATAGCAACGGCGGCACGGCAATCATCATGACGCTCGAGGTATGAGAGCGTAAATGTTTGCATTTGATAGAAAATTTGCTATAGTCATCACGTAATGATCTTTGGTGGGCCGTTTTCTTCAAGTATTTCTTGAAACGATCTTCCTGAAGTTGTTACCTCCGAAATCGAGTATTAAAGTACAAAAGTAGTAAGGGTGGATTTTTTAATCTGCCCTTTTTTTTATATGGGATAGAAAATATGGTTCTTAAGGGCCCACGTCAGGGAATGGAATTAAAATTTTTTGATCTAACGACAAAAATTTTAAGCGAAAACAATTTAGAACTTTATGAGATGGAGTGGAATTCTTCATCGGGGAATCTGGTTGTATACGTAGTAAATCCTGAGACGAAAACGGCGGTTCTTGAAGACTGTGTAAAAGTAGACCGTGGGTTTACTCCTTATATGGAAACTGAAACTTGGATACCGGACAACTTCACATTAGAAGTTTCTTCACCAGGGATTTATAGAATTCTTACGACTGTAAAACATTTTAAAGATGTTGAAGGCCAAGAGGTTCTGCTTCACTTAATCACAAAAATTGATGAAGCAAAATATCCGGATTTTCCAAAGGCCCTTCGCAATAATTTAAAACTAAAAGCGAAGCTAGTGAGTGCATCTGAAACTGGAGTTGTGGTTGATGCTAAAGGCTCAATCATTGATATTCCTTACGAGCAGATTAAAAAAGCAAATTTAGAAACAGATATTAGTAAATATAACGCTGAATAAATAATTATAAGCAATAAACATACAAAGAGAGGAAGGTTCAAATGAATTTTTCAGAATTAGGAAGAATGATCGAAACTTTAGGAAAGGACCGCGGGATTGATAAACGCGTTGTCGTGCGTGCTATTGAGCAAGCTTTCCTTGTAACTGCAAGAAAGAAATACGGTATTCAAGGTGAATACGAAACACGTTATAATGACGCTGAAGACGAAATCGAAATCTACCAATACAAAAACGTTGTAGACGCTGTAAAAGATCCGATTATCGAAATCACAATCAATGAAGCTAGAAATCTTGATAGCGAAGTTGAAATTGGTGACCAATTAGGGATTCGTATCGAAAACCCTAACTTCACACGTGTTGACGTCCAAACTGCTCGTCAGATTATTTTCCAAAAAGTAAGAGACGCAGAAAGAGAAATTTTATTTTCTGATTTCAAACACAGAGAAGGAGAACTGGTAACAGGGATCGCTCGTCGTTATGAAAGAGGAAATGTTATTGTTGACCTTGGTAAATCTGATGCGATTTTATCTCGTAAAGAAATTATCCCAGGGGAAAACTTCAAAACTGGTGACAGAATTCAAGCTTACTTATCTGAAGTTGTAATGACTAACAGAGGGCCGGAAATTCGTTTATCAAGAACATCACCAATGTACCTTGTTAAATTATTCGAAGTTGAAGTTCCAGAAATCCTAGATGGAAACATCGAAATCAAATCTGCTGCAAGAGAGCCAGGACAACGCGCGAAAATCGCGGTGTACACATCTGATCGCGAAATCGATCCGGTTGGAGCTTGCGTTGGTATGAAAGGGTCTCGCGTACAAAACGTTGTAAACGAACTTCAAGGTGAAAAAATCGATATCGTTCGTTGGAACGCTGATATTGAAACTTTTGCAAGAGCAGCACTTGCTCCTTCAGAAATTTCAAACATCCAGGTTGATCACTCTAGCTACTCAATGGATGTAGTAGTTGAAGAAGATCAATTAAGTTTAGCAATCGGAAGACGCGGACAAAACGTTCGTTTAGCTGCGATGTTAACTGGATACAAAATCAACATCATCTCTAAAACTAAACTTCAAGAAAAAATTAAAAAGGCCGTTATCAGCCTTATGCAAATTGTTTCTGTTTCGGATGCCCGCGCTCAAATGATGGTTCAAAATGGAATCATGTCTATTGCTGATTTAGCTGCAATGGACGCTGAAGTGTTAGCTGGAATCCTAAGTGGAAATGTTGCTGATGCAACTCAAATCTTGAAAGACACTCACGACGCAATCGAGCAAGGAACAATCAATCTTGCTGACGATGAAGAAGAATTAGTTTCTGCTTCTGCGGTACCTGCTTATAAAGGTCTCCTTGATAAGCATAAAGAAGGTGAAGTGGATGAAAAAGATAAATTCTCTGAGGCGGAAAGACGTCTAAGAGAAGAGCTTGCAGCGTTTAAATTGAAGTAAGTATGTAAACGGAGTTAATAATGCCTAAAAAAGTTTTTGAATTGGCAAAAGAATTAGATATTGGACCTCTCGATCTCGTCGAGTCGTTAAAGGCAAAAGGGTTTGCTGTGAGAAATCACATGGCCGAATTGTCAGACGCTGACGTGACATCTTACCTTGCTTCGGTGAAGAAAGATGAAGAGGCCTCGAGCGACACTGCTTCTAAAAAGAAAGTAGTTCGTAAAAAGGCACCAGCTGCTGCTGCGAAAACTGTTGAGAAAAAGACAGTTGAAAGAAAAGCTGCTGCACCTGCTGAAGAAGCAGATGAAGAGAAGAAGACAACTAAGAAGGCCTCTACAGTTAAGAAAAAAGCGACAGTTATTCGTAGAAAAACTGACGAGAATACAGACGAAGAATCAGACACAATGTACGCTGACTCTGACGAAAGTGAAGAAACTCAAGTTCATGCTGCTACTGAAGTAGAAGCAGATGAAGAAGAGAATTTCGTAGCTCAGCCAGCAGAAGACGAAAGTGTAACTGAGCCGACTCCGGCAGTATCAGAAGAAGTGGCAGCATCTGCTCCTGCATCAACTGGTGGTTTAAGAGTTGTATCAAAAGCTCCTGTGAAAAAAGAGACGCCAAATGAGGCGGGAGTTATCACGAGAAAAGCTGCTGATAAAGAAGCTATTAAAGAAGCTATTAAAGAAGAAAAGAAATTATCGACTATTGACCGTCCACACAGATTCACTCCTGTGTATACGCCGTCAAAAGATCCAATGTTCAAAGAAAACCAGGCGAAGGAAGAAGCAGCTCGCGTTGCTAAAGCAGAGGCCCTAAAAGCTGCACAACCTAAGCAATTCACTGGAACTCCTGCTGAACAGGAAGATGAAAGAAAAAGAGGCGAGGAAGAAGAAAACAAGAAGCGCATGGGCGGTCTTGCTTCAATGATGACTGGGAAAAAAGCAATTGCTTCAAAAGCTCAGGCCATTACTATGTCTCGCGCTGAAGAAGAACTAAAGTCTTATACTGCACTAAGTGGTACAGGACGCCCGATTTACACTCAAATTTTAAGAAAAAAGGACTACGTGGGACCAACTCAGCAAACTGAAAGAACTGAAGTTAAGGATTCTAAACGTGTTGTTCATATTCACAAAGGTGTTGTACTTGGGGATTTAGCTCACAAGCTAAGTGTTAAGTTCAAAGATCTTCTTGATGAGTGTTTAAAACTAAACCTTTTAATTAAAGAAACAGATTATGTTGGCCCTAAACTAGCTGCTGATATCTGTGCTCTATTTAACTACCGTGTTGAAGATAAAGCGTTCAATGAAGAAAAAATCATTGGTAAAGCTGCTGTATCTGAAGACGAAAAATCGAAGTTCCCTGTTCGCCCGCCAGTGGTAGCGATCATGGGTCACGTCGATCACGGGAAGACGACTCTATTAGATACTATTAGAAAAGATAAAGTGGCTTCAGGTGAAGCTGGTGGGATCACTCAACATATTGGTGCCTACTCAGTTAAAGTTGAAGGCGATAAAACAATCACGTTCCTAGATACTCCTGGTCACGCGGCCTTCGGAGCTATGAGACAACGTGGTGCTCACGCAACTGATATTGTTGTTCTAGTTGTTGCTGCTGACGATGGGGTTATGCCTCAGACGAAAGAGTCGATTAGATTCTGTGAGAACGCTGGTGTTCCAATCATCATCGCTGTTAACAAAATGGATAAACCTGGAGTGAATCCAGATAAAGTAAAACAAGAATTAACTGAGTTCAACTTACTTCCAGAAGACTGGGGTGGGACAACTCAATACGTTCACGTGTCTGCTTTAAAATCTATGGGTATCGATGAACTTCTTGAAGCTATTTTACTTCAAGCAGAAATCCTAGATCTTCGCGCGGACGAAAAAGGCCCGGTTGAAGGTGTAGTAATCGAATCTAAAATTGAGCAAGGAAGAGGGCCTATGGCCACGATTCTAGTTCAATCAGGAACGTTAAATAAAGGTGACTACCTTGTAGTTGGAGAAACGTACGGACGTGCTAGATCGTTAAATGACCACCTAGGTGTTCAGTTAGTGTCTGCAGGACCTTCGACTCCAGTTCAGATTCTGGGCCTTGAAGATGCTCCGGCACCAGGGGATAGAATCAATATCGTGAAGTCGGAAAGAGAAGCTAAGAAAATTGCGGAAAACAGATTGAATGAAAGAAAACTTCTTCAAGCTGCTCCGGAAAAGAAAAAAGTATCTCTGGAAGATTTCTTCTCGAATGCAGCTAAAGAAGGTGAAGAGCAAAAGCTTCTTAACCTTATTATCAGATCAGATGTTCAAGGGTCATACGAAGCTATTAAGTCAGCTGTAGAATCTCTTGGAAACTCAGAAGTAGCAGTTAAAGTTGTTGCTGGTGGTGTTGGTCCAATTACGGATTCAGATGTTCAGATGGCAGCTACGGCAAATGGATTCCTAATCGGATTCAACATGAGACCAGTAACTTCAGCAAGAAAACTTGCAGAAGATAAAGGTGTTGATATTAAGAACTACTCGATCATTTATGAGCTAATCAATGACGTGAAACTTGCTCTTGAAGGTCTTCTTGACCCTGAGTTCGTGGAAGAGTTTATTGGTCGCGCAGAAGTTCGTGAAGTCTTCAACATCCCTAAAGCAGGTGTTATTGCCGGATCGTACGTTATCGACGGAAAAATTGCTCAAGGTTGTGGTATCCGTTTACTTCGTAACGGGAAAATCATGCATGACGGGAAATTATCTTCTCTTAAACGTTTCAAAGACGATGTTAAGGAAGTTAAGAACGGTTATGAATGTGGTATTTCTCTTGAAGGATTCACGAATATTAACGCTGGGGATATCTTTGAAGCTTACTTAATGGTACAGAAGAAAAGAACACTTGATGATGCAGCTGGAATGAGCCAGTCTGGGTCTAAAGAAACGAGAGCGAACCTGTAATATTATGGCCAAAAAAGACAATTTCAAAAAAATTAAATATGAAGAAAGGCTGTTGAATGAAATCAACGGCCTGCTTCGTGCTGGTACAAATGACGTGCGACTTGCAAGAGTTTCTATCACGAAAGTAGAACTGTCTCCTGACTACGGTTATGCGACTGTATCGTGGGACACATACGATTCTGGAACTCGTGGAGACGCAAAAACTGCGATCGAATCGGCCGCTGGAAGAATTAGATCTGAACTTGCGAAAGTTTTAGAAGTTCGTCACGTGCCTTCTTTAACGTTTGTTTACGACAATCAGTTTGAAGAAGAAAAAAAGATCATGGATCTTATAACTGCTTCTAAAGATAAGAACACTTCAGAAAATACTGAAGAGTAAGAATCGAATTTCAACGTGAATACAGATTACAAAGAAATCCCCTTAGTCTTTAACGTTTACAAGCCCGTCGGGCCTACGTCATTTGATGTCGTCTTTCATTTCAAAAAAAATTTAGGTTATAAGTTTGGAAAGATTGGGCACTTTGGAACTCTAGATCCATTTGCTGAAGGTGTCCTTCTCATTGGTGTTCAAGGGGCACAGAAGCTCAATGAATACGTTCATGAGTTGCTGCCAAAACGTTATCGTGCCGTTGGTGTATTTGGTGGAAAAACTAAAACCGGCGACTTCATGAGTGAAGTTGAAGAAAAAAAAGATATCGAATTAGAATTTCAAAATATGCCCATGAAGGATCTCGAAGAAAAGCTGAGTAAGCATTTTTTGGGAGAGTACTGGCAGTCTCCCCATAGTTTTTCTGCTTCGAAATTTGAAGGCAAGCGTCTTTATGAACTGGCCGTTCAAGGCAGGATGATTCAAAAAGAAAAAGTTAAAAGAGAGATTCTAGATTTTAAAATTTTGAGATTTGAATACCCTGAACTAGAGTTTGTGGTCACGGTGAGCTCTGGGACATATGTAAGAACACTCTTTGAAGAGATCTCACAGATGCTTGGCGGGCTTGGAGCGCTTAAAATTTTAGAGCGTGAAGCGATTGGTGATAACACTTCGATTAAGGCGATAAAAGAGAAAGACTGGCCCAAAAGAGGGACTGAGTTTGACCTGGAAAAATGGGGTACACCACTGGATCAGGTACTTTGTTTAAATAAAGTCAGATTAACTCCTGAGCAGGCCGCGAGGTATCTACAAGGGCATCGCTACCCTTTGACTGAACTTGAAATAGTTATGCAACCAAATCAGGCAGACGTCTCAACTCTCGATATCATGTGGATTTACAATACAGATTGGTATTTTTGCGGTCTTGCTCGAGTAAGAGATGGTGAAATTCAGGCCGTATTTAACTTAAAAGAAGCTATTGCACTTTTTATTTGATTCGGGATTTTTTGATATCTGATCCACGAAGTTCTCATTTTGCCATGTCGTGTCTCTCAAAATTAATCACTTTTTCCTAAACATTTCGCAATCATATGTTAAAATAAATTATCAATAATTGATTAATTAACTCGTTATTTGGGGAGCCTTAGTGAGTACAACATACATTGCCATGATTTTGGCGATTCTAGCTGGAATTGGATTATTAGTAGGGATCGGAGCACTTAGTTTGCTTTCTGGTGCCTTAAATTTTCTATTCGTTAAACCAAAAATTGAAATCATTAAATCGACACGCGGTGATGTTGGTTTTGCTTTCACATTCAAGTGGGATCAAGACGCTGAACCTGTAACGTTTGATAAAATTCGCGTTCGTTTATTCAACCCGTTTGGATCTCCAACTGAAGTTGATATCACTCGTGAATTCGATGGATCGAGCACTGACTTCGTACGCGATCTTGATATGGGTGACCAGTTACAAAGAATCGTAACTGCTTCTCCACTTGATAAAGCAACGATTGAAATTGAAGTGACTGCTTCAAGAGAAAGTGTAACTCATAAGCAAACTTTCAAAGCTTCAGACTTCGTAGAAAAAAGAAATACTGCGACTGAAACTGCTGATGATTTAGCTGCTAAGTTTACTGTAGAGAAAGTTAAACCTCTTTACACACTTCCAGATAGAACTTTTATTTCTCCTCCTCTTCCAAAAACTGCTAAGCAATTAAAGATGGCATCGAACCCAATGTTCGCTGGTGACTTTGCTGGTGCGGCCGCTGGTGGTGGTGCTGCAGCTCCTGCTGTTGAGAACTTTACAATTTCAAAAGTTTGGATTGAACCAGGGTGTATCGTTTGTGATGCATGCGAAGGGATCTTTCCAGAAGTATTCGAAGTAACAGATTCAACTTGTCTTATCCGTCCGGGCGCTCCGCTTAACGATGGATTAAGAGTTCAAGAGGCGGCGGAAGCTTGTCCGGTTGAAGTTATTAAGTTTACGAAAGCTTCTTAATTTTTAGATTTTAAATCAAATAGAAGGCCCTCTTTTGAGGGCCTTTTTTTTTGTCTTTTTTGTCGATTGATAGTGAAATTTTTACTCGGTAAAGTCATAGCAAACTCATAACAGAGTAGTATTTCTTAGCTATGAAAAACGCATTCCTCATCATTCTATTTTCTTTTTTAGGAGTTCAGCTCGCTATGGCGAGTGAGGTTTCTGTCGTTAATATTTTTGAACCGTTTCAAATGAAGACTCACAAGAAATTGATTAAAGAATTTGGAGTAGAGGAAACGACGGCCCTTTATAATGTATATATCGAAGAGAAAGGAATCACTGATAATTGCGAAGAGCTGATTGGTTCTTGTGATTATTACTTATGTCAGGAAAAAAAGAACAACTGTGGTGCTAAAGGATATTTTTTAGGTTTTGGTTACCAGTATTGTAGCGATAGTTTAAAGCGACTGGCCTTGGAAGTGTCACCGAGAGGAAAAAAGTGGTTGGAGACGACTGCGACTTGCCTGCAAAAAGAAATTCAAGCGATGGATGGCGAAAGTAAAAGCTGCAAAGAGATTAAGAGAGCAGCGATTAAGGGACATGATAAGTGCTATAGTGAGATTAGTTTTTGTTCGTTAAGCTTTGGTGAAATTAAAAAGATATTGAAAATGATTATGCCATCTCTGACGACGAGAGGTGTGATTAACGAAGGCGTACAAGTCCTTACTCATTGTGTTTCTCGTTAGTATTTTTCTAAAATTAGAATAAAAAAAAAGGCACTCGATTGAGTGCCTTTTTTATTTTAATTAAGCTTGAAATGTTTCGATTATCTTCGTTGTGAAGAGCTTTTTGAAAGCTTCTTCATTGTCTTTCCAGATCGATTCCAGCGTATGGCCTTCACCTAATACCGGACATTCAAAAGTTAAAACCGGAGCTTTAAATTCCTGTGGCCCAAATTCTCCAAGCGATCCTGGAGTCGGGTGAGTTAAGAAGTCTGCTTCAATTGGATACTTGTTATAGCTTGCAAGGAAGTCAGCAATCTCTTTGCATTTTCCGTTGTAGTTAATAACCGGGTACCATGAATGGAAACTTAGGATGAATCTTGGCGGATACTTTTTGAAGAGTTCTACTAAGAATTTATTTTCTGGTTCTGATAATGGAGCTGTTCCCGGGAAGTATTTTTCTTCGCGAGCTTCTGGAGTCCACTGAGCTGAAGGAAGGTTGCGGTTTAGATCAACGCCGTTTCCGTTTACACGTGTTCCTGCTTTATATCCGTCGACGTTTACAACTGGAACGAAGACTAGTGGCATATTCACTTCGTCAGTCGTTGATAGCCATTTAAAAATTTCTTTTGCTAAATGAGCACCTTCAACTTCGTCACCGTGAACTGCACCTAATACGTAGTTGTATGTTGGAGCGTCTAGTTCTGATTTGAATGCTGGGATCTTTTCACCTTTAACACTAGTTCCATGTGGTAATTCAATGAATTTCATTCGTCTTCCTATTCCTTAAAGAGGGTATATACAGCGGCCTGTCCTGGCGTTTCTTCAACTTCAATTTCTAGCTCATTAAATTCAAATTTGTATTCAGCTAAAACGGCAGCATGAAGTTCGTTTGCAATGTATGCAGCGATTCTTTCTGCAGATGTATTTTCAATCGGCAGCATCAGCACGTCTGTTTTAGGAATACTAAAAACACTCTTATCAACGCATACAATGTTATAGTTATTTTCTCTATCTTCAATAACTAAATTGGGATTGTTTTTAGGGATTAAAAGTTTATGGTCTAAAGAATCACAGATTCTTCTCACAATAGGTTTTATGTTTAAAAAATCAAAAACCATGTCATCATCAAGCTCAGGCGCGTTGCCTTTGACTTGAACGCGGTAATTGTGACCGTGAAGAGGCTCTCTCGTTCCATCTTTAAAAAGCATGAAGTGAGAAGACGCAAAGTTAAAATATTGCTTATAGACACGAATGGAAAATGCTGTTTTCATGCAAAGGTTTTAACATAAATGCTTCTAAAAGAGTATATTTTAAACTAGAATTTTCCCTATGAAAAAATCCGAAGTACTTAAAATTCTTAAAAAATTACGTCCTGTCTTTGACCAGTTTCCTGAGGCAATTGCTGCTTTGGATAAACTAGAATCATTAACCCCTGATTTGGTGGAAGTTAAGGAGGCGAAAGCTCTTAACTGGGAATCCAAATTTCCATTGCCGGATGAGATGCAAGAGCGCACGAGTGGCTACGCCGTGTTTGCTGATGGGGCCTGTAGAGGAAACCCAGGGCCGGGTGCCTGGGGAGTTATGATTCAGGATGCGAGTGGGCAAGTTATTTTAAAATCTTCGGGCGTTGATGTTCCGACGACGAATAATAAGATGGAGCTTGAAGGGGTTATTAGAGGTCTTCAAGGGCTGGTTGAAAAATGGATTGAAGACGGTGTCTCTGATCATGAAAGCCCGGTGTTCGTTTATAGTGACTCGAAGTATGTCACGGAAGGGATCTCTAGCTGGATCACTGGATGGAAAAATCGCGGTTGGAAAAAGGCCGATGGGAAAGAGCCGGAGAATATTCTTCTTTGGAAGCAGTTAGATGAATTGAAATCAAATTTTAATCACATTAAGTTCAATTGGGTGAAAGGCCATGCCGGACATCCACAGAATGAAATGTGTGATCAGATGTGCAACCTTGCTTTGGATGAAGCGGGCTTTTAAAATAATAAGGAGATTATAATGCGTTCACTTTTAACAATCTTAACATTGACGGTTTTAGCGTCTTGTTCAACTCATTCGAACTCAGTAAGTGATTCGGTTGCAAAACCAAATCCACGTGAGTATCAGGTTGGGGCCTATTTATGGCAACAAACGAGTGGTGAGTATAGAGCACTTACTTATCAAGCTTACAATATCGCTAAAGAGCGTGTTGAAAGAGACCTGGAAGACAAGCACAACAAAAAGCGTGCTGTTATTTTCGATATCGATGAAACGGTTCTTGATAACTCTTTTGGCGGGGCCATGGAGATTAGAGAAGGTCTTTCATGGAAAGAAAATCATTTTGCTGAATGGGTGAAGATGAAGCAAGCGATTGCTATCCCCGGTGCTCTTGATTTCGTAAAATTCCTGGAAGCGCGTAACGTAGAAATTTTCTATATTACAAACAGAGCGAGCGACATGTTCCAGGATACTTTTGATAACCTGAAAGCTCAGGGCTTCCCGGTAAAAAAAGAAAACCTAATGCCAATGCCGAAAGAGCATACAAAAGAGCCAAGACGTCTGGAAGTTCTTAAGAAGTATTCAGTTGTTTTATATGTGGGAGATAATCTTTCAGATTTCCCAGGTGGATATGAAAAAACGACGGTTGAAGAGCGTAACGCGTTGGTCGATAAAATGAAAGCGGACTTCGGGCAGAAGTTTATTATCCTTCCAAATCCATTGTACGGAGATTGGGAAAGGGCATTGCCTGCAAATAAATCGCGATATGAAAATTTAAAAGTTAAGCCTTAGGCTTGATCTTTAAACAAACCCGCATTAACGTATTAAAGTAAATAAATTATTCACCAATCATCATACAAAGGAATGATCACAATGAAGAAGATTTTAGTATTGGCACTTCTTGCAGCAGTTGCAGTTGGATGTTCAAAAGGGAAAGACCCTAAGACAGAAGAAGAGAAAACATTTTACTCGATCGGAACAATGTTCGGATCACGCTTAACTCAATTAAGTATGTCAGATTCAGAAATCGACGCACTTACATCTGGATTAAGAGATGCAGCTAAAGGTGAAAAACAAAAAGTTGATCCTATGGCATACCAACAAAAAATCCAAGATATGTTCAAAGCTCGTATGGAAAAACAAGCTGGAGATATCAAGAAGAAAGGTGCTGAATTCATCGATAACTTCGTAAAGAAAGAAGGGGCAACTAAAACTGCTTCTGGACTTGCTTACAAAGTAATCAAAGAAGGAACTGGACCTACTCCAAAAGAAACTGACGTAGTAAAAGTTCACTACCATGGTACTTTAATGGATGGAACTGTGTTCGATTCATCTGTAGAAAGAAAACAAGAAGTTTCATTCCCTCTTAACAGAGTTATCCGTGGATGGACTGAAGGTCTTCAAACTATGAAAGTTGGTGGGAAGTCGAAATTCGTAATCCCTTCTGAGCTAGCTTACGGTGATGCTGGTGCACCTCCGAAAATCGCTGGTGGCGCAACTTTAATTTTCGAAGTTGAACTTCTTGGAATCGAAAAAGCAGCACCAACTGCTGAAGCGGCTCCATCTGCATCTGCAGCTAAGAAAAAATAGTTTTTAAGAAAAAATAGTTTTTAAGAAATTATAAAATTATAAAAGAAGGCCTCTCTGCTAATACCAGAGGGGCCTTTTTGTTTTAGGAGACTCTAATGCTTAAGTTAACTTTTTATGTTCCGGTTGAGTTTAAAGAAGTTGTGAAAAATGCTTTGTTTGACGTTGGGGTTGGGCGCATTGGTAACTATGACAGATGCTCTTTTGAAACAGAAGGTCAGGGGCAATTTAGGGCCTTGGAGGGCGCAAATCCAACTATCGGAAAAGTTGGAGATGTAGAAAAAATTTCTGAAGTCAGGGTTGAAATGGTGATGGATGATCACATATTATCTATTGCAGTGAAGGCCTTAAAAAATTCACATCCGTACGAGACACCTGCCTACGATGTGGTAAAATGTATGGAGGCTTAATAAAGAGGACATATGAAAAAATTAGTACTCATCATGATTTTTTTATTCGCAAATATAACAGCACCAAAAATTTATGCTCAAGATGAGCAGTTCGAAAAACAAATCCAGGAAATCATGAAGGCCCGCGAAGAGATGCTCAACTCTCTTATGGACGGCAATGGCGACATGGAACAAAAGATGATGGAGATGATGAGAAGGTTCTCACAACAAGGCGGAATGCCCGGTTTTGATATCGGAGAGCTCGAAGGGCCGGTAGTCGGAGAGTATGACTGGATCGTTACTGACACTCAGAAAATTTTAAAAATAAAAGTAAAACAGATTAAAGATAAACCTCTAGATATTAAGATTGAAAAGGGGATGGTGAAGATTAAAGGTGATGTAGAGTCTACTCAAGGCACTGGTAAGAAAAAAATCGTGCGCAAAGTGAATTTTGAAAGATCGTTTTCTCTGCCTGATGATGTTGATCAAACTAGTCCTGAATTTGAAAATAAAGATGGTGAATTTTTAATTAAGTTTAAACGTCTGGCGAAAGCTGAATTTAAGAAGACAACGCCGCCTCCTGCTGTCAAAAAAGTTGATGAGCGAATTCCTGTGAGTCCTAATTCAGATGATCTAAATATCTAGCTCAGCAAGAGCTTATTAGATATTTATTCCTACTTGCATATTTTGCAAATTAGCGGATAATTGTTTAATGATCAGGTATTACCTTTTTTTACTCGCAACAATCATGGCCGTTAATGCCAGGGCCGAAAGCGTGTACTACCTGCATGAACTCAGTCGATGTGAAGTCAGTCTTTTTGAAAATAAAGAATTCAAAGTTGTTAACGGTAAGCAATTTGCGAATGTCATTTTGGATGCTCGAAGTCCTGCTAAAAATCCAGACTATATTGTATTCAAAATTCATAATCAGATTTTTGTGACTCGTGAATCATGTGTCATGAATGTCGATAAAACTAAAATCAATAATGATTTGCAGGGAAATGAATTTAAGAAGAAGCCTCGTGATATGAGTGAGGGAGAAAAATTCAAATCTTATAAATATTTTGCTGAAATTGATTTTGGTTCAATGAAAGTTTCAGACGAGGGCCCCGTGGCCAGTGACTACAATGAAGTATTTCCATCGACCTCAGCAACCAACCCGACATCATGGGGTAAGGCCGAAAACAGCAGTTATAGTTCGGGTTCATTATTAAGTTTAGGTTTTGGATTAAGGTCCAATCAAAATAGATTTTTGGCATTCAAATTAAGGTTATCAAACGGAAAAAAATCTGATGCACTCGATTTAACTGATTTAAACACTTCCATTTCAGAAAGAGGAACGTGGGTCTACGAAGACTCCTTCAAAAACTTTTATGTCGGTTATAAATTTATTTTTTTAGATGATTCCGCATGGAAGCCGATTGTGGCAGCCTATATTGGGGCCAGTCACATGAGCTCAACTCTTAGTGATAGTGTCTCCACATATGAACTTAGTTCTCTGGGAATTGCGGCATTGATCGAGGCCGGGATTGAATATCATTTAAATTCTCATTGGGGGGTTGGAATGAATTTAGGTTATGAGTATCTGGGAAAAAAAAGTCTAAAATTTCAGGATGAAAGTTCTGGGACAAATTTTACATCAAATATGAGTTACTCTAACCAGTATTTTACACTTGGGTTGAAGTACTACTTTAAATAGAGATGACTATGAAGAGTTTTATTTTTGTTTTGACGATATTATTTCTCACTATTTCTTGTAAGCAAGAAAGTAAAAATGCGTTGCCTTTTACTTATAATAAACCTGGAAACTCTCCAATTGTTCCCACTATTGCAACGTCAATGACATTGGTGTCTCCGGCAAGCACTCCAGGTTTTGATGCGACACCGGTATTCTCACTTAGTGGTGTGGTAAGTGGTGAAACAATTAAAATTTTTACTAATTCAGCATGCACTAATTTAGCGGGAAGTGCAGTGGCCTCTGCTTCATCGGTGACAATAACTTCACAAACTCTTTCAGTCGGAACATTTAATTTTTATTCAAACACTACTAATGCCTATACAACTAGTGCTTGCTCGGGTCTTTTGACCAGTTATCAATATTTGGGAATTGCACCAACGACAGCGACGAGTATGACCTTGATCTCTCCGGCGTCATCACCAGGTACTGTTGCGACTCCAGCTGTCAGACTCTTTGGTATGGTCTCGGGAGAAACTGGGAATTTATATGTGGATTCTAATTGTTCGCAGTCTTATGGAAGTGCACTAGTCAGCGGGACAACTGCGACAATTATTTCAAGTCAACTTGCTCCTGGAGTGAATCAGTTTTATACCAATAGTACAAATACGGCAGGGACAGGAACTTGTTCGGCCGCACTTTTAAGTTATAACTATCTTGGAGTTTTACCAACAAGTGCAACAGCTCTGACACTTTCCACGCCATCAACTTCTCCCAATTATGTTTCCACTCCAACATTTATGGCCTCAGGTGTGAGCAATGGAGACACTGTTAATCTTTATACGGATGCTAGTTGTTTATCTTTAGTAGGGATAGCGACATCAACAGGTGGAAGTGTTTATGTTACAAGCTCCGCTTTAAGTGTGGGTACTCATTCTTTTTATACGAACTCATCAAATCTCGTCGGATCGAGCGCATGCTCGTCTGCTCTATCGGCCTATAATTATCTTGGACCTGCACCTAGTGTTCAGATCTCATGGAATGCCAACCGTGAAAAGGCCGTGAATAAAACAGGTGGGGGATATCGGATTTACTATAGTAGAACAAGTGGTATTGATCCGGCGTCCGCCAGTTATTACGATGTCCCATACGTTGCAGGACCGACAGCACCAGTGACAAAAACACTTTCAAATCTTTTAATAGGTACGACCTATTTTAAAGTATCTGCTTACTCGAATTTAAATGCGCCAGGATCAACGTCAGGGACAATGAGTGATACCTCAACTGAATTTTCCATCACGTTACCGTAGGATATTTTATGAAGATTAAAAATTTAATATTTGTGAGTTTATTAATTTTTTCTGGAAATGTTTTTTCGGCCCATTCGAAAAATTTAAAATCCAATTTTGTCACCGGCGAGATACTGGTGAAGTATAAAGCTACAATGAGTTCTTTTGATCAGAGTGTTGCCATTGAAAGAGAAGGTGGAGTCAGGATCGGCAAGCAGATGAAAAAAGGTTGGAATAGAGTTAAGCTAAAAAAAACTCTCAACATAAAAGAGGCGATTGAAGAATTTAAGCAAGATCCTGATGTTCTTCATGCTCAACCCAATTATATTTATCATGCATTACTAGCTCCCAATGACCCTCGTTATGGGCAATTGTGGGGATTAAAAAATACCGGACAAACGATTATTTCGGCCGGTGGTCCCGACACTCCGAGACCGACAAACAATCCAGGTGTGTCCGGTAAGGATATGAATCTGGAATATGCATGGAATACTATCACGGACTGCTCCTCAGTCATCGTGGCCGTTATCGATACAGGAATTAATTATAATCAAGGTGATCTAGTAAATAATATGTGGGATGGGGGAGCGAGCTATCCAAATCACGGTTATGACTTTGTAAATAATGACAATGATCCGATGGATTCTAATGGCCATGGAACACACGTTGCAGGAACAATTGGTGCCGTTGGAAATAATGGCACTGGTAGTACCGGTGTATGCTGGAAAGTAAAATTGATGGCCATAAGAGTTTTAGATACAACGGGATCTGGAACATCGGCCGATATAATTGACGGTATTAATTTTGCGGTTGATAACGGTGCTAAAGTCATCAATATGAGTTTAGGGGGAAGTGAGTTTGGTCAATTTGAAAGTGATGCAATGACGTACGCTCTTAATCATAATGTTTTGGTCGTGGCCGCCGCAGGAAATGATGGAACAAATAACGATGACGGTTCAACACTAATTTATCCATGTGACTATGCTCAGAATAATATCGTTTGTGTTGCGGCCTTAGCTCAGGATTATTCATTGGCCTCTTTTTCTAATTATGGAATAACTCACGTGGACGTCGGAGCGCCGGGAGTTAATATTGTAAGTACATGGCCCGGAACTCACTCATCTGTGACTGATACGTTAAAAGCAGGATGGAGTTTTTCCAGCACGGCCGCTTCAGGATGGGGCTACAAAGATTTAAATTTTGGCTCACCTGTCAGTTGCCTGGTTAATCCTACTAATTATAACTACAGTACTGCGAAGTATTTAAACAATATGGATGCAAGGGCGTGGAAAAGTTTTAATCCTTCCTCTGTTGATGTTGCGACTTTAAATTTTTACTTGATGACTGACGTCGATGCTGGCGACTCTATATCAATTTATAGTAAGAGTGGCACAACTGATCCAATGGCCAGCGGAACAAAACTTGATACATTTTCAGGAACGACCTACGGTTACCGTGAGCCTTTTGAATATGAGATCACGTCATTGTTAGGAAGTCCTTTTAGTATTGGATTTAACCTTGTTACAGACAGCTCTGGTGTTGATTTAGGAGTTAACGTTTCAAATTTTTCAATTGATACTCTGGCCTACAACACGACATCTTACAATGTGATCAGCGGAACTTCGATGGCCGCTCCACATGTGGCGGGTTTAGCAGCTATGATTTACGCTTATAATCCAAGTTATACTTACAGTGACGTCGCTAATTCTATTAAACGTGGTGGCGTGGCGACGGCATCTCTTGCTGGTAAAACTTCAACAGGAAAAGCGGTGAGTGCTATTGGATCTCTTAATTATATTAATACACCAACAGGTGTCGCAGCGGTAAAAGTTCCATGAAGTTTTTTTTAATTTTATTATTTTTTAGCACTTCAGTTTTTTCTTTAGAAAGAAAAGCCCTTACAGAATATATCGTCACAGGCCCACATATGACGGCCGAAACATTAAAGAGCACTTTGAAAAAATACCCACCCGATCAATTAAGACCCTTAAGCAGAGGGAACTTTCTCATCCAATACAAAAAAGACCCGGGAGTTGCTGCCTTAAAAAAAATAGGTGGTAAGAACTTCAAAATCCAACCAAATTTCGTTTACAAATCTCTGAATAAGCCTGATTAAAGTTATTTCGTCGGATACCGACAAGACTCTAGAGAACTAATTATCTCCGAGAGGTCGTTATCAAGAAATTATCATACATAGGACTCGTGACCGTCATGGCGCTTTTTTATCAAAAGGCCTATGCCCTTCAGGAAACTTATTTCAAAGAGCAGTCTCTTGATGTTCCATACCGCGAACAGGCCGTCATTATCGGCAAAGAAGGCTTTTACCCCAATCGTATCGTTGTCTACAAGGGTGAGAAGGTTCGCTTCTTTGTAACGGCCGTAGGGATGGATTCAGCTTGTTTTAATATTCCTGATAAAAGTGTTTTTTCGAGTCCGGTAAAAGATAAAATCGCAGAGGCGGAAGTCTTCTTCGATAAAGTAGGTGTTTTTCAATTCAATTGCCCCAACAATACCTTCACCGGTAGGGTCATGGTTTTAGAGAAAGGAGCCGATAGAGATGAGACAGCAAGGCGTGGTCTTGCCTCGGATATGGTTAAAGTCTGGAAGCCGAAAGATACACCTAGTGAATGGGTGCAGATTAAGCGTTCAGAAATGAAAGAAGACTACATCGACTTAGACCACGATAGAGTACAAAAAGACGAAACACCAAAAGATCAGGAACGTGAAATGATTGGCTTTGGTGGAAGAGATCTGGCGACAGAAGATTAAGGAATAAGATGTCAGTATTTAGCGATGCAATTGACCAGTTTTTATATCCAATCAAGGAACTTCTTGAGGACGCCGGCGTATCTGAAATCATGATCAACGGGCCCAAAGAAATTTTCGTGGAAAAAAAAGGTCTCGTCTATAAAACTGATGCTCAATTTCACAATGAAGAAGCACTTGTATCAGCGATGAGAGCGATTGCTCAGTCGGTTGGTAGAAGAATTGATAAAGACAATCCTCGTCTCGATGCCCGCCTTCCCGATGGATCTCGTATCCACGTTGTTTTACCTCCAATGGCAAAAAATGGAACGACGGTTGCTATCAGAAAGTTTTCAAAAGAAAAATTAACACTGAATGATTTAATCACTTTTGGTTCATTATCAAAAGAGGCAGCAAGATTTTTAGATATCTGTATGTTCCTGGGAAAAAATATTATTGTTTCAGGTGGTACGGGTTCTGGAAAGACGACCATGTTAAACGTTTTGGGGTCGAGAATTCCAAAAACTCAACGCTTAATTATTATTGAAGATGCGGCCGAGCTACAGGTAAAAGCTGAGCACGTTGTAAACTTTGAAACCAGAAAAGCAGACTCTGAAAGAGGCGTCACTGAGATCACGATTCGTGACCTGGTTGTGTCGGCCATGAGACTTCGTCCAGATAGAATTATTGTTGGAGAGGTTCGTGGTGAAGAAGCACTAGATCTTATCCAGGTTATGAACACAGGTCACGATGGTTCAATGGGAACAGTCCATGCGAACAATCCAGTTGATGCTTGCACACGTTTAGAAACTTTATGTCTGATGGGTGATACAAAAATTCCTGCGGACGCTATTCGTAAGATGGTTGCATCTGCTATGCAAATTGTCGTTCAATGCTCGCGTTACCATGACGGGGGAAGAAGAACTTCTCACGTTTCAGAAATTACCGGTATCGATAAAAACGGAAACTACATTTCGCGCGATATTTTTAAATGGGTACAAACAGGAAAAGATCCTGAGACTGGAAAATATCTGGGAGAAATGGTGGCGTGTAATTACGTGCCGTCATTCTTTGAAGATATTATCGTCAATAAACTACCGTTTCCAAAAAGCAATTTCCTTGCTCCTGAATGGTACAATCAAAAATTAAGAGGCGATAAGGGCGAAGCAGCTTAAGAGCTTATTCGAACTCTACGTCAATTCCATCTGGACCGATTTCACACGTGATCTCAGTGGACTCTTCGTTCTTTGCTTCATGAACAATGTTTTTCAAATCTTCCACAGAAATTTCTGGGTCTAGATCGAACTCTAATGAAAGAGCATTGATGAGGTTGTGAATGATTTCATAATCGCGCAGGGTTTTGAATTGATCAAGTTTAACTGCAATTGTGAATGTATGATCTTTAGCATCTTGGACAACATCTAATTTCACTGGCTTTCCTCCTAGGGGCCCGGACGGTTATTCTATACAATATCTTTGATCGTCATTGAAGGTATTATAGCAACGACTTTCACCTTTTGATCAACTTTTTTTGCCTTTTCTAATTTTGCTTTAATTTCTGCGAATTGAGGGTGGTCTAGGGCCACTCTATAGACTGCAGTATGCCTAAGAAATTTGACAGTAAGGACCTTATCTTCTTCGGAGATGGATTTTATGACGTCCGTGAAGGAGTCGGTCAGTTCGCGCTTACTATTGGTTTCAGTGTTGATTTGAGATGAAAAAAGCAGAGAAGCGACTATCACTAATAATGATTTCATTCTTAATATTTTCCTAGTTGTGGCCATGGGGGATTGAAGAGCGAGTGCAATTTGGAGTGAGCAGATTTTTTACTTCATCGATAAAAGTTTTTACCATTAAGTTATTTTAAACCACTGTGAAAAAATGAGAAGTAATAAGTATTAATTTCCTCAAAAAAGACAGAAAGCTAAACGCTCAGGTATATTGTCTAATGTTAAACTTATTTAATATTAAGACGAAAAGCCCCTTATGAATAAGCTCATCATATTAATTTTATTTCTCTTCATAGCAGTTTCATGCTCTGGACCTCAGACTAAAACTTTTTATGAACGCACGCCGGCCGAAGAGTCGACCTATGTTACAAATTCTGCTTTAAGAGCAATTGATGATGTTCATCCTGCCTCGAAAAAAGAATCGGTAGTGATTCTTTCAAATGCAAAAATTGTTTTTGCTGATTATGGATTATTAAGAAAAGATTTTCCCGAGCTCGCCAATATTTCCAATGATGAAATAGACTGGTGGCTTCTAAGAAATACGGCCGTGATGTCTGATTCACAGGCCAAGCAAGAAGTCGTGAACACTCCGATTCTGTCATATGATAAAAAAACTGCTTACCGTCCACCTGATTATGGACGTGCTTTAGTTATTCCGGTGAATGCACCGGGAACCGAAAATCCTATTGGTCTGATTGATGCAAAAGGTGTGGGAGCATTGAAGCCTGCGCTTCAAGACCACGGCGATGGTCTGGCCACTCTTGGAGAGTGTATAAGAGAATTTGTGTATGAGAAAATGGTGAATAGAGTTTTTCAACATAGTCAGAGTGGATTAAAAACAGTCGGGACTTATGCCGTTATTGATGCCGGTTTTGATTTAAAACATGGTGATCAATCGACTTCTCCTGCGGGAATTGTTCTTCGTCAGGCCCATTCAAGATCTACGGGATACATGAGTTTAATGAATGAGACGGATTCACTAAAAGTTGAAAATGTCTTGAGACATTATGGTTTAACTTCAGCGGGAGCTTACCGTTCAGATTCGTTCGAGAGAATTAATGTTCAAGGAACAAAAGGTGGAGCAGTTTTAGATTTTGGAGGATTTTTGACCGTAGAAAAATTCACGAAAGAGGCCAGACATTTTTATGGAACTAATATTTTAATCGACCCTAAAGTGGCCGGCGGTATTCAACCTGATGCAAACGTGCGTGTTCCCTTAAATATTTGGGGGACAACAGTCAGTGGGGTTGAAGATCCTAAACTTGATAACGTTTGGCTTTGGTCTCACGACTTGGCAAGATCATTTAGAAATGGCACGGCCTCAAGACAAGATGCGAATCAGCACGTTAAAAATTTACTAGGGCCGGTATTTGAAAAACTGAGACTTGCTCCAGTTAATGGATCTTCTGATAATTGCCTTGAGTTGATTAATTCTATCATCAATTAACTTTTGATAAACCAGCTCTCAAGTGCGATAATAATCGCATGAATTTAAAACAAGAAAAAGCAGATTACATTGTTCAAAGATTAGAAGAGTTGTATCCGGAAACACCAATTCCACTGGATCACACAGATCCTTATACGCTTTTAATCGCGGTTTTACTTTCAGCTCAGTGTACTGACGTTCGTGTGAATCAAATCACTCCTAAGCTATTTAAGAGAGCTAATACGCCTCAGAAAATGGTGAAGGTTCCTGTTTCTGAAATCGAAGACATCATCAGACCGTGTGGACTAGCACCGAGGAAGTCGAAAGCGATTTCTGATTTGTCGCAAATTCTTCTTGATAAATATAACGGTGAAGTGCCACAGAGCTTTGAAGGCCTTGAAGAGCTTCCTGGTGTTGGACATAAAACAGCTTCAGTTGTTATGGCCCAAAGTTTTGGTGTGCCGGCGTTTCCAGTAGACACTCACATTCATAGACTTGCTCAAAGATGGGGTCTTACTGCCGGAAAGAATGTTGAGCAGACAGAAGAAGATTTAAAGAAAGTTTTTCCGAGAGATAAATGGAATAAGCTGCATTTGCAGATCATTTTTTACGGAAGAGAGCATTGTACGGCCAGAGGGTGCGATGGGCTTCAGTGTGATCTTTGTTCTTCACTTAATTTTCTGAGGAAGACTCCGGTTAAGACGAAGAAATAAATTCGATAAAGAGGTTTATGCTTAAAATTCAAATTGGAAATGATCAAATAACTGTTGATGACTTATTAAAAGTCAGGGCCTCTTACCCCATAACTGAAGTCGAAGCCGCTTCAAATATAAAACGATATGAACAAGAACTTAAAGAAGTTGAGAATCGTCTTTTCTTTTTGGGTCGCAATGAAGATTTATCACCATGTGCTTATGTTCAATTGATCATGAAGAATGCAGATAATGATCCCGAGTTGGCCAATGGGCATGAGATCGCTCATATCCATGATTTGCGTGTGAGGAGTGATCAGCAAAGACAAGGTATAGGATTTTCTCTGATGGATGCTTTAGAGTTTGAAGCTTTTGAATTGGGAATTAAAGTTCTTACTTTGGGAGTGGATAATTGGAATACTCAGGCCATCCAGTTTTATGATCAATTGGGGTATCGAAAATTTAAAGAAGTTTCTGGACGTTCGGATGATGAAGTTTGTTATTATATGCAAAAGCAATTGCTCGATTAGCTATTTAGTTAGCAGTTGCTCTACCACAAGTCTGCTGGCACCTCTTACCTCTTAGGCGTGCATTCCCTTAGAAATTGCCGACAGTAAATTAATAAACTGATCAAAGATTTCACGCTTTCTATAAGAATAATCCCCAGTCAAAGCAGGCTTTAAATTCTCCGCCGATTCACCAGGTTTCATATTATAAATTAAAACGCGTAAATTATTATCGTCTAACATTAAAAATGTCATATCGAGATTAAATGTTATCAATCTCATTTCATGTTTACCAGATTTTGGATTGATCCCCGCAAAAAATGTCGTCTGAAAAAGATATTCAGGATTCGTTAAACTCTCCAACACTGCTTTAGTTAGTATTTCAAAAGTCACACGCGTCCATTCCAGAGCTTTTTCTTCATTCTCCATTTGTCTTGGACTGAAAGTGCTTTTATTCATCTGATCAGTGAAATATTTAATCTCTCTTTCAATCAGAGCATCTAAAATATTATTAAATAGAACTCTGGTATTTTTTATTTCAAGATCGTTTTTAATCTCACCACTAAATATTCTTTTATTGGCATCAAACACATGATGAACCAGTCCTGTTTCCAGTTCAGCAAGTTGAAACGAAACGCCGGGATTTGTCGCCACCACTGGAGTTAAAACTAACTCTTTTGTCAGAAGACTTCCTGAGATCGACCTTTGATTGATGGCCAGGGCCATCCAAGGGTAAGAGCTCAATTTTTCCGCGTGATTTTGTGCCAGATAGAAAGATTCAAGCTTGGGGAAGGAATTTTTTTTAAAAAGATCAAAAAACATTTAATAATCCAGGCGCTTTAGCTTAACAATAATTAAAAGTAGGATTAAGATAGTCCGAGTTATGGAGAATGTGGATAAAAAAATGAGCGCGAAAACGCATAAGATAGGTGTTTTTGACTCCGGGATCGGAGGCTTCAGTGTCCTGTCGGATCTGATCAGCGCTTTTCCTGAGGCACATTTCTATTACTATAGCGACGATGCTCACGCTCCATACGGACCTAAGACTGACGAGTATATAACTAATCGAACATTTGTGATCACCGACGAGCTTATTTCTAAAGGCGCGGAGATGATTGTTGTGGCCTGCAATACAGCTACAGCGTCAAGCATTGATACACTTCGCACGCGTTATCCTGAAATGACTTTTGTTGGTGTTGAGCCTTATTTAAACGCCTATTACAAAGAAACCGGCCCTTCAAAAATGGCGGTTCTTACAACTGAGTCCACAGGAAAATCAGAGCGCTTCAAAAGATTAAAAGAGCGCCTTGACCCAAAAGGTTTTATTGACCATTATTCTCTTAAAAACTTAGCTCGCATGGTGGAAGATTTCTACCGCGATCCAAGTTATGAAAAGGAATTCGACCGTCTTTTAGACATCGAACTTGAACCACTAAAAGGCAAAAATTATACGCATGCTATTTTAGGATGCACTCACTATCCGTTAGTGAAAGATAAGATTGAATCGATACTAAAATTAAAAACGCTGAGCCCGTCACCGTATGTCGCTCAAAGAGTGCGCGACTTATCTGTGAAAGAAGGTGAAGTAAAAGCACCTGTCAGTGAGAGTTTTGATTTTTATTCCAGCAGTAAACCCGAGTGGGTAGAAAAAAACCGTCATACGTTTTTTGGCCCATTTAAAAAATAAGGATTTTTTATGTCAAAAATTAAGTCGATTAAAGCAAGGCAAATTCTCGATTCACGTGGAAACCCTACAGTTGAAGTAGACGTGTTCACAGAAGCAGGAAACATGGGAAGAGCAGCTGTTCCATCTGGGGCCTCTACAGGATCAAAAGAAGCTCTAGAGCTTAGAGACAATGATAAATCTTACTACTGTGGGAAATCAGTTTTAAAAGCTGTGAAGAATGTTAATGAAATTCTTGCACCAAAACTTCTTGGAATGGAAGTGACGTCTCAAAAAGCAATCGACACAATGATGCTTGAGATGGATGGAACGGAAAATAAATCTAAGCTGGGAGCGAACGCTCTGCTTGGAGTTTCAATGGCCGCATGTCGTGCAGGTGCTCTTGATTCAAACATGCCACTTCACCAATACCTATTCGAAAAATGTAAGGCGCCAAACGCTCACAAGAAATACATCATGCCAACTCCATTGATGAACATCATCAACGGTGGATCGCATGCTTCAAACAACCTGGACATCCAGGAGTTCATGATCGTTCCTCACATGAAGAAGTCTTTCGGTGAAAACCTTCGCGCTGGTGTTGAAGTTTTCCATGCACTTAAGAAAGTACTTACTGATTCAAATCACTCAACTAACGTTGGTGACGAAGGTGGATTCGCTCCAGACCTTAAGTCTCATGAAGAAGCTATCGAGTTGATCTTAAAGGCGATCACAAACGCTGGTTACAAACCAGGTGTGGATATCTCTCTTTCTCTAGACTCAGCAGCTTCTGAATTTTACAAAGACGGTAAATACAGTATGCAAGGAAAAGAGTTCAGTACTGCCGATATGATTAATTACTATTCAGATTTATGTGCAAAATATCCGATATATTCCATTGAAGACGGTCTTGATGAAGGGGACCACTCTGGATGGATTGATTTAACAAAAGTTCTTGGTTCAAAAGTAGTTTTAGTTGGTGACGATCTTTTCGTAACAAACAAAAAAATCTTTGAAGCGGGAATCAAGACAGGTGAAGCAAATGCCATCCTGGTTAAAGTTAACCAAATCGGAACGCTGACTGAGACGTTTGAAGCAATGGAGTTGGGATACAACAACAACTACAAAGCGATCATCTCTCACCGCTCTGGAGAAACAGGGGACTCTTTCATTGCAGATTTAGCAGTAGCAACTGGATCAGCTCATATTAAGACTGGATCAGCTAGCCGCTCTGACCGTATGGAAAAATATAACCAGCTTCTTCGCATTGAAGAGATGCTTGGTGACCAAGCTGTTTACCTTCCAGTAAAATAGTTTTTAGTCACAAGGCCCTCAATGAGAAAAGCTATTGAGGGTCTTGTGTTTACATTAAAAAAGAAACCGGTTCAACATTCAGAAAGCTCACAAGACTTCAAAGAAAGATTATTTTTTCACGACGTCGTCAATCAGACTCATGGTTTGCTTTTATTTTTAAATCAAAAAGAAATCTCTGGTGAAAATATAAACAGGGAAGAAATTCAGTTGATGCAAAAAGAAGTTAAAACTCTTCAAAGTCTTATCCGCGATCACTTCAACTACAAACATAAAAATCTTGTTCAGACATATGATTGGGTGCCGTTTAGTTATGCTAAACTTGCTTTTGAAAATTTATCACAAACATATTTTAAAGATACTCAAGTGAATGCAACTTTTACGATTGTTGGCAAAGATTCAGAAGAGGATTTGATCTACTATCCATGTTTCTATCGAATCCTAAATAACCTCATCAAGAATATCAGTGAGGCCCAGAGTCCAAATGCTGAATTCAATTTTGTCATGGATGAAGTAGGTCTAACCGTCGTTACGAGAAATCAGTTGAAGAAAAGCTCTACTGATTCTTCCGAGTCACTTACTCGGGTAATTTTAAATGAAGATAAATTGATTAAAGGTCTGGGACTGGATTCAATTCATCATCTGGCAGAAGAACACGGTGGGATTTTTGGTTTTGAGATTGAAAACAACACTTGGATCAATAAACTCTATCTTCCTACACAAAATTCTATGAGCTTGAGAAAAACCGACAAAATTGCTGCATAATAGCTTGTAGAAAATTCCAATAGCTTTTACCCTTTAAGTAAGACATTCAATCCAAAGAAGGAGTGAGCATGGAATACTTTATCGGTTTAACATTCGATCCAGGCTCTATCCATCAAAACAAGATCGAAAACTTCAGAAGACGTTTCGATTCAAAGTTTGTAAAAAATGGTCTCTTACAGTTGACTATTTTACCCCCTTTTAGCGTCGACTTCATCACCAGATCTGAAGAACAAAATTTTATTGAAGAACTTACTGAGTTACTTGAAGGTCACCTTTATGGTCTCAAAGAGATTTCGCAAATTGAATTCAACGGAATGACTTTCTCCATGGGTAAAAAAGGCGCCTTAGCATTAACTCCCAAAATTTCTCCAGATATTTTATACTGTCAGGAATCGATTTATTTTTTCTTGAAAGAATACGGTGTAAAATTCAAGAAGACTAAAAACTCCACGACTCCCATTCTTCCTATCGGCAGAGTGGATTACCCGGAACTTTTGGAGTCAGCAATCGAGACGGCCAAGATAGAGTTTTCTTCTCCTTTCGTGATGAACGCAATGAGCTTTGTGCTTTTTGAAAAAACACCCAGAGAATGGAAACACAAGAATAACCTTTATGATTTCGATACTCGAGATCATTTTTTTTTCGTGAATGAATTATATGTATAAAATTTTATCCGGTGTTTTAGTTCTTTCTCTTTCAGCTCCTCTGATGGCCGCAGGTGTACATCGTGGTGGCGCAGAATTATTAAATCCTTCAGCGTACGCTATCAATGCAAATGCCTCAATGTTTCAGACCTCTGCTTTTTACGATACAGATGGTGTTGAGACGGAACTTGTCGATGGAAATAAATACCGACTGATTGATATGGACCTGGCCGTTTCATATGGTGTGAGTAAAAGTTTAGAAATCACAGCGATGGGAAGATTCAGACAAGTTTCAAGTACAGTGAATGAAATTACAAAAGAAAATTCAGGGCCTGAGTCTCTTGGTGTCGAAGCAAAATACGCTTTTGAGACAATGGGAAATCTTCGTTATGCAGTTGGAATTCACTACCGTCAGACCCTTTATACAAATGCTAGTTATGAAAACGCCACTCTGGTTCCAGAAGACGAAATTATCTTAGGTGATTCTGGAAGTGAGTACGGTGTAGATTTATACACGACTTATATAAGCGCTCCATGGAAATTCGATGCAAGAATCGGATACAGCTCTCCTGCTAATAATTTAAGTGATGAAGTGACTTACAAACTTGAGGGGATGTACCGCTTTTCAAAGCTTGGTTTACTTGCCGGTGTTGAAGGAATTTATTCTTTAAAGAAGGATGAGTTCAGTGAGACTCCTGCCTTAAAAGCTGTCCAGGCAACTGGTGGCACAGCTCTTTTTAACAGTATAAACCGCGAGAAAGTGGCGCCTTATCTGGGGTTCAATTATGCCTTCGATAAATTCATCATGGCCGTTAAAGGTCAGACAGTGATGTCTGGAACGTCTACTGATAAGGGGAATACGATTTCATTAAACATCGGCTGGAGCTCTGACGGCGTGACTCCTGAGTCGGTTAAAGTAGACTCGTTTAAGGAGTACCAGGTAGATGGATCAGTTCTTAAAATCTCGGCCCGCTCAAATTTCATTCGTATCGACCAAGGGTTATCAACGGATGTTGAGAAAGGGATGAAGTTTGATATCTACCAGACAGATTATTTTGGCGGTAACGTTTTGGTCGCAAGTGGCATCGTTTATGAAGTTGGAGCTGATTGGTCCATTATTAAGCTCGTAAAGAAGTATAAAGACATAGAAATCAAGCCGGGGTTCGCGGCCCGCGGGTATTAGGAAGAATTTAACTATTTAAAAATAGTCAGCAAAGTGTACAATTAAACTATTATTATTAGTTTATCTCCTTAAGAGGAAATAGCATGAGAAACTTGCGTTCATTATTAATCGCGGCAGCGATGCTTACCACGACGAGTGTTTTTGCAAAAACATTTACCAGCCAATTCTCAGAGTTCGAACTTCCTAACGGATGGGACTGTGCTCTTGAAGGATCTGAGTGGGTTTGTCAGAGTGATAACAAAGATAGAAAAAAAGAGGCCATCATTATTCTAGCTGCAAAGTATAGAGGTGATCAGGACGATCTTGATAAATATCAGGCCTACTTAAAAACACCAAAAACTTTCAGCCTTCCAGGTGGAAAGACTCAAGTGTCGGAAGCAAAAGCAGTTTCTGTTAGAGAGATCAACGGGCAACGCTGGGTTGATTCACTTCACTTAGCTTCAGAAGTTCCAGGGTTCTATACAAGATACCTTGCAACTGTAAAAGATTCTCTTGGAATCGCGGTGACATTTTCAGTTGCTAAAGATCACTACGATTCATACCAGGATATTTTTGAAAAAATTATCGCGACATTAAAAGTATTCGATCAAAGGAATGCTGCTGGTGGAACATGGAAACCAAAAGATAAAGAAGGTGATTTAATTGCTGATGGAACTTATATTCCAGATGGTGGTCAAAATCCGGATATCGGAATGCAGAAAAAGAATAAAGGCGGCTCAGGTGATGAAGAGACAACAACAATCATCGGAATTATCGCTGTCGCAGCTATCGCATTCTTCTTGTTAAAGATGAGAAAGAAAAAGAAAGGTAAGAAATAAAAAAGAAGGGACCCAATCGGGTCCCTTTTTTTTTGCTATTTTAAAGTATGTTTAATTTTCTTAAATTCCGCGCATTGTAAGCGGCCCTCAAGTTGTCTTCTTCAGATCTCACTTCTTTCCAACTCGTTTCTCTCTCAGAGTTGTATCGAACTTCTTTATTATAAAATTTTTGATCTTCAAGGTAAGGTGAGTGGGTTGAGTTTGTAATCGCATTGGCCACAGACTGGGCCCCTGTGCCGTCAGTTCTTAGATCGTTGGCGATCTTAAGCTCAGTTTTAATCTCTTTTAATTCTTCACCAAGATTCGCGTTGCTCCTAATGTTTTGAGCATTGTATAGTGAGCGCAAGATATCTAATTTTTTAATTGGGTCTGACATACTTGTACATATCGGTCGGTTACTAAAAAAACTTTAGACAATAAAGTTGATTTAGTTATAATGGTAGCTTATGAACTTTAAATCTATTAATGTTCCCCTTCTTCTTAGTCACTTCAGTGGTGATGAAGAGATCCTATTGGACATGATCAACGCCTTTGAACATGCTCTTGATAATCTTATAAATCCGATTAGAGAGTCTATTAGTGCTCAAGACAGTGATCAGCTTAGAATTAATGCCCATACCTTTAAAGGCATTATGAAGAGCTTTTACGTGGATGTGGCCTCAGATGTGGCACAAGACCTGGAGCTTAGGGGAATCAATTCTAACTTTGATGGTGCTTATGAAGTTCTCAATAAACTTGAAAATCAATTGATGATAATTTTGTATGAGCTGCAGTTTTTAAAAAAAGATTTAGATCAGGCCTCTTAGAATCATTTTAATTTCACTCAAATGCGTCTTGTGTGGATTATGTCCTGCGCCTGCAATCTCATTATACTGAAAATGGGGAAGTTTCGTTTTCATATCGAGAAAATGATTTTTATATTTTTCATCTCCACTACCGACAATCCCGACAATTTTTAAATCAGCAACTTTTGCTAAAACATCCGACTGCATAAGTGGCATAGCTCCAGGAGAGAAGAACTCCAGCGAAGACTGCCATTGAGATGGATTGTGAGCGAGTTTTTTTTCAATATCCGTATGGTAGTTATGAGATTGATTGTAGTTTGAAAAAATAGGATTTTTATACCAGTTAGTAAAAAACTCTAATAAATTTAAATTAGGAGTGGCCAGCAGTTTTAAGTCAGAAGCAAAGCGCGCACTTTTGTCTTCTTTATCAGCGAGACCAAAATGAGAAGACTCTAAAATAAGTAATTCAGGTTTTAAGTACTGAGTGCTGAGTTCAAGAGCAATCCTTCCGCCCATTGAGTAGCCATAAAGCACAAGCTCCAGGTCTTTTCTTAGAAAATTAATTAAAGAGGCAATCGTTGAGAAGGCCTGCTCGCGGGATTTAAAATTCGTGACGTTTGTTTTTCCATGCCCGGGTAAATCAATAAAGAGATAGGAAATGTCCTGATGAGAATCCATGAGAGGAATCATGTCAGTGTGGTCTTCCATGAAGCCATGAAAAAACACCATTAATTTTTTAGCATTAGTTGCCGGAATATAAAGATAATGAAGCAGGTCTTGAAAATATTTTACCTGTGCCCATTGTGAAATCTCAAAACGTTTTGGTTTCATTCCATCGGCAACAAGATCTTTAGGGGCCTCATAAAAATACTTGGGAATTAAATGAGGGTGTAATTCATTTCTTAAATGTGTTTTTATATTTTCAAATGATTTAGTTGAGTCATTGGTCTGGTAAACCAAAGCAGAGGCCCATGTCCATTCAGGGTGAGCAATGGGAACGACGACGGCCATGGTGATCCATGGAAGTAGTTTTACTTTATCTTCAATGACGAGAGGGTCAATTAATTCACCGGCACTTTTATAAAGAATATCTCGTCTTTGTTTAAAAGAAAAAATTCCATTGGCATCAACTGAGCCCATATCTTTAGTATGAAAAAAACCTTCACTATCGACGGGAGCGTTGGGAGATAAAGTCGGTCCTTTGATAAGGAAGTTACTTTCAGAGTCAAGTTTAACGGTTTGTCCTTCAAGTGGAATACCGTTAAGCATAACCAGGGAAGAAGTTTCACTCATGCCATAAGTTTCATAAATTGAAATTTTTTCATTGAATGCCAAATCTTTTAATCTATTGTCCAGCGGAGCTCCGCCAATGAGAACCCCACGACAGTCAGAGAGCTTTTTCTTTTTTTCCGGGATCTGCAAAAATCTTTGAAGTTGTAGCGGCACAAGTGAAATAAATTGGTATTCATCGTTTTCATTTGTTGTGACTGAGCTGTGACTAAAAAAAGCACGCCATAAAATCATCAATCCACCAATGTGGTGATGAGGAAGATTTAAAAAAGTCGTATCGCAGGATTTCATCTCAAAAAAATTGATGATGCTTTTAGCGGAGTGATAAACATTATTTAAACTCAACCCAATGGCCTTTGAAGGCCCACTTGATCCAGAGCTTAAAATAAAAAAAGCAGGGCGGTTCATATCGACTTCTAATGGCAATGTTGAAGTTGCAGAAGGTTTAAGATCGTGGTCAGTGATGACGTTAGTAAAGGGAATATTTTTCTGATACCCCGTCACTGCTGCTGCAGGTTCTTTAGAAGAAATAATCAATAAATCTGTCTGAGTAAAACTTCCCGCAAGAAGATGCACGAAAAGATTATATGAAGACTCCATCTTTAAAGCAGAAAACTTATTTTCTGAATTTTTAAAAACTTCAATTTGGGCCATTACAGCGCCCATGAGATCTTTATAAGAATAATTTTGGTTTTGATCTTTATAAAATGTGCGGGCACCAAGACTTTCGTCTTCTAAAATGTGAGCGCAAAACTTAGCAAAGCTGAAAGGTTCCATTTAAAAAATCGATGTGAAGATTAAGCACAAAGAGGAAGTAGGCTAAGCTGAATTGGATCGGCCTCTTCTCCCGTAAGAAATCTTACTCCAACTCCAAGGAGGCGTATAGGGCCATTTTTACGGGCCAGACTAACGTTGAGCAGTCGGTAATAATTGTCTATATTAGCGAGCTTATCAAATAGAGAGTTTTCAAATTCAAACGGGATTAGGGTTTCTTCGCTGGTTGATTGTTTAAAGTCAGCGTATTTCACTTTTACAAATATCTTTTTAATTTTTTTATGTGGTTCGTCTTCAAGATGATGCTCCACTCGTTCTTTCATTTCTAAAAGAAGCTCTTCTAAATACAACTTCATTTCCTGGGGATCTGTCATATCAGTTAAAAATGTATTTTCTACACTTAAAGATTTTCTCTCCCATTCGCTGCATACTTCGCGCTCATCGATACCTTGTGAGTAATAGAAAAGATCTAGGCTAAACTTGCCAAAACTTAAGGCCAAAACTTCTGGAGGGCATTGTCTTATATCAGAGCAAGTTTTGATGCCTAGACTTTCTAAATGCTGGAGCCCTTTTTTACCGACTCCAGGAATTAACTTCACTGGTAAATCTTTTACGAATCTTTCAACTTCATGGGGCTTAATGACAAATAAACCATTGGGCTTTTTCCAGTCACTGGCAATTTTAGCCAGGAATTTATTGGGAGCGATACCAACTGAGGCCGTGAGACCAGTTGCTTTAAATATATCTGCCTGTATGCGTTTTCCAATTTCAGTAGCATTGATTTCTCCCGAGACATCTAAATACGCCTCATCAAGTGACACAGTTTCTACTTTGTCTGAATACTTCAAAAAAATATTCTGAACGATCTCAGAAGCTTTTTTATACTTTTTAAAATCAGGTGGCAGGACCACTAATTTAGGACAAAGCCTAACGGCGAAATCCGTAGGCATTGCCGATTTAACTCCGAACTTTCTAGCAATGTAATTGCTTGTGCAAAGGACACTTCTCGTTCCCGGGGCACCGCCAATTGCCAGCGGAACGTTTGTTAATTCTGGTCGATCACGCATTTCTACTTGCGCGTAGAAACAGTCCATATCAACATGGATAATTTTCTTCATAAAAATCGCTTTTAATACACCATCTACGTCGTTGCTTAGTCGTTCGGGCGTCGACGTACAAACGTACGTCTCCTTCCTCACTTCTGCGCGCCTAGTATCTGGCGCATTAAAAGCAATTTTTAAGAGAGATGGTATGGGTTAATTAGTTCTAGTAAGAGCGAAGGAGTCCTACTAAATTCCCAACAACTTTAAAATCCTCAATCGTTTCGTCGATGACGATAGGTGAGTAGTTTTTATTGGAAGGAAGTAGCTCAATCGATTTCTTCTGTTGACTGAATGTTTTTACAGTCGCTTCACCATTCACAACGGCCACTACGATCTGACCATTTCTGGCCTCTTTCGTTGACCTGCAAACAAGAACATCATTTTCTAAAATGCCGGCATCAATCATCGAATCACCTTTTACGGTAAGAGCGAAATAACGGAAGCCACCTTTTAATAAATATTTCGGGACAGAGATCATGTTTGTTGGGTTTTCAATCGCCTCAATGGGATTTCCGGCCGCAACTAAACCTAATAATGGGATCTGATCAGAGTCTGACTCCGCTGGAGTCTCTGATTTAATTTCTAAACTTCGGCGCTGATTCCATTGTGATTCAAGCAGACCTTCTTTATTTAAGTACTGAAGGTACTTTTGCACTGACCCAAAAGATTTTAGACCGAAGTGGTCTTTGATCTCTTTTTGAGTGGGTGAGTGGCCATGCTCTTTATTGTAGGCCACGATGTAATCATAAAATTCTTTCTGTTTTTTTGTAATCGCCATGAATAAAGACTAAGCGTAATCTTTGCGTAAGTCAACACCCCCGCAAAAAATAATTATTTTCCCTCTTTTTCATCCTGACTTAAGACTTCGGCCAACTGGGCCTGGGCCTGATTATAAGCACTCATGAACATCTTTTCATCGTTCCTAACTTTGTGTTGAACAGCGATGAAGTCCACATCGTGTTTAGCGAATTTTCTGATGATGTCATCGACTTTATCAGAGTCCATTCCCATATCTTTCAAAAGATCGCTGGTGAAGTTTAAGCTTGAATCAAAGACTTCACGTTTAATATGCTGAACTCCCTGATCCATCAGATCGAATGTGTGACCGCGGTTTCTTGATCGCGCATAAATTTTTACGTGAGGAAAGTGTTCTTTAAGCGTTTGAGCAGTCTTCACTGAATCGCTGACATCATCTAGAGCAATGACGAAATATTTTGCCTTGGCAACTCCGGCCGCTTCCATAATGTCTAATCTCGAAGCATCACCGTAATAAACTTTGTTACCAAATTTTCTTACGAGCTCAATTTGATTTGGATCGCGGTCAATGGCCGTGAAAGGGATTTTTTGAGTTCTTAAAATACGACCGAAGATTTGTCCGAAACGACCGAAACCTGCAATGATCACTTCAGGAGATTCATTTTGAATTTGATCGTAAGTCGGGTTTGCTTTTTCTTTGCAAACAACAGCTTCATACTTATCGTTAAGTAATAAAAGAATCGGGCTTAGCGCCATTGAGATAGAAATGACGACAGTTAAAATCGCCAGCACATCTGGATCTGCCATTTGATAAGTCAGAGCAATTCCAAAAATAACAAAAGCAAATTCTCCACCCTGGCCGACAGTTAGGGCCATGAGTTTTGAGTTGGTTCTACTTAATTTAAAGATTCTTCCAGATAAGTAGACCAGAAGCATTTTTAAAAGAATGTACCCGATAGATAAACCGATAATTAAAAGTGGTCGTGAGATAATCAGATCGAGATTTACACTCATTCCAACCCCGATGAAAAATAATCCCATCAGAAGGTTTTTAAACGGTCCTAAATCGGCCTCAAGTTCGTGGCGGTATTCTGAGTCTGCCAGCAGGACTCCGGCGATAAAAGTTCCAAGTGCGGCCGAAAGACCGATGGAAAGCATAAGAGAGGCGACACCTAAAACAATAACCAGAGTGATGGCAGTGAAGAGTTCTCTGATTCTCGTCGCACTGATAATTCTAAAGGCCGGACGAATTAAAAAGCGGCTGACCAGAACTAAACCGATGATGATCGCAATAAACATTGCCAGAGTATTTAAACTCAATCCTTGTGCCGATTCATCCTGAGATAAAGTGGGAATGATAGCAAGGGCAGGGATGGCGATTAAGTCCTGCATTAGCAAAACGGCAAATGAAGACTGGCCGTATTCTGTATCGAGCTGACTTTTATCAGTTAGTGTTTGCAGAGCAAAAGCGGTTGAAGAAAGTGAGAGACCAAAACCAATGACGGCCGCAGGAATGGTTGAGACTCCAAAGTATTTTGCGATCGCCATAAAAATCAGCGAGCAAAGAAAAATCTGTAGATTCCCCAGACCAAAAAGTCTGCGTCTCATGGACCATAATTTTTTAGGCTGAATTTCCAGACCGATGATAAATAATAAAAGAATTACACCCAGCTCAGCAAAGTGTTTAAGCATATCAGTTTCATGAATCAGTGACAGACCGAATGGGCCGACAATAATTCCTGCAACCAGATAACCCAAGATAGATCCAAGTCCGAGCTTGTGAAAAATGGGAACTAGAATGACGGCAGAGGCGATAAAAAAGAGAGCTTGATTGATAAATGAATTCATCCATCTATTAAACAGGCCCTCTTATGATTTGTCAGCGATTTTTATCTTTTTAAGGCGCGCTCAAAATGCGCAGAGTTCTTTGCAAGCTCCTGCATATAACCCAGGACATCACTTTTTTGTGGAGCTGGAAGATCCTTGAAGTGAACAATGTGCTCAACCGGCACATACCTGAATGTAAAATTGATTCTTCTGGTTTCAAAGTTTTCCACATTTAAATCAAAAAAAGTTTTTAATTTACTTTCAACTCTTTGAACGCGGTGAAATGCCTTCTCCTTATAAAGATCTCCCGCAAAAATCTGTAGCGAAGAATCTTCCAGCCATTGCTCGAATAAAACATTATTCTTTACATCTTTTTTCCCCAGAACAAACTGGAAAAAAGCACGTTCACCAAAAGATACTGAGGCCACAGGTCCTAGTTCGAAATCCTTATGATCTCCAACTCTGGCCGTATCCACTTTTTTTCCGTTCTCATCAATAGATGTACCGTAAAAGTTAATCAGACACGTATTGAGCTTCCATCCACGAGGGACTTCATTCTTTTTGAAGTGCATTTTCGTGATGCCTTCAATATTTTCCAGGATTTTTTTCAAAACCGGTGGGTAGTCTTCAGCATGGATGCAGCGATTCTGCACTCCTTTAGGAGGGTGATAGTAATTAAGGCAGGCAAACTGCCAGTTCCCCAGCCAGTAAACCGGTCTCAGGAGTTTTCTTTGCGTATCACCTTCAGGAGGTGGGTTGTTTTCGGAAAAGCGCATTTCCCAAATCGGGTACAGGGTTTTCAGCCATTCTAAAATAGCTTCTCGTTCATTTCTTTTAATGAAGGTCGGATGGTAAAACAGTCCGTCCTTTCGGATGATGGTTTTCTTGCTCATGATATAGAGTATTTAATGATGAAGTCGTTTTCTGTAAATTTATGGCCTTAATATATGTAATTTTTACCAACATTAGAAGTCCTAATTGTTCTTTTAGGTATACCTTGATAAATCCCATGGAACGAAAATGAAATCTGTGGGGGATTAAACAAATGAAGACTCTTAATCTAACGAAAGTTGCCTTGACTGTCGTAGTAGCAACTCAGCTTTTAAGCGTAGAAGCGTTTGCAGGGACTCTGTTAAAAGAAACTCTTTTAACGACGAACAAAGATGCCATTTCTGATCCTTATTTCCAGATCGAGTCGAGATCAGTTAAAGAACTTTCTGACGAAGAAGCAATGGAGTTTATCAATGACAATCCAGCTCTTGGAGTCAAAGTTTTAAACATTCCTAACATTCCACCAAAACCACCTGAATTAAATCCAGGAAACATCGCGAACGCTGGTGTTAAAGAAGCTGCAGGCGGAGTTGTTTCAGCAGGAGCTGGCGGAACAACGACTCCATCACCAACGCCAACAGGTATGCTTGATAGCGTAATCATGGTTGTTGATAAGTTAATCGCGATCGGACAAAAAATCATTCCAACAATCGAAAAAGGTAAAGCTGTTGTAACGAATACTTCAATGGCAGCTGTTTCAGTTCTTCCAAGACTTGAAACTATAGACCCGGTTGTTCACGACATGGGGAACTGGTCAATTCCAGTAACTAAGCACTACCAAATTTCTTACAAAAACGGATTAGGTTCTGAAGTTGTATCTTTCGTTTACAGTGTGACTTACCAATACGGTGGAACTTACGGTGGAAAAGGGAAATACCTTACAGGGATCAGAGCTTCAGCTCGTAACATCAACATCGCTTGGGGATTTGACTTAGATGCAAGTTCACAATTGGTTCAAATTTCAAATGTTGGAACAACTGAAGATGTTATCGCAGGTGCTACAATCGAAATCTCTTACACAGTGAAAAACTGGACGAGAACGATTACAGCAGTTAAGTCTTTCTTTGTCGCAGGGGACAATAGACTTTACAAGTTAGACTAAGACTTAAAAAAATTAAGAATCTTTACTAAGGGTCACCATTTGGTGGCCCTTTTTTTTATTTGTTTTGAAAGTTGCTGCGTGGCGCTTTCTACTGCGAAGGGCGTACATTTTAGCTGTACATAGAATTGGTAGTTGTGAAAAAATCTCCCCATATTATTTAAGGAGTTTTTAATGAAAGGTTTATCAAATAAGCGCGTTTTTATCACTGGTGCTGCTTCTGGAATCGGAAAAGCAACAGCTGAGAGATTTTATGCAGAAGGAAGTGAGCTGGTATTAATTGATATGCCCACTCTTGAACAAGCTGAGCTAGCGAGTCTATTTCCAAATCGCATGACTTACATCCAAGGTGATGTGACAAAAGCGGAGACGTTAGAAAAAATTAAAAATGAATCAGCAAAGGGAATGGATGTTTTCGTTAACAATGCTGGGATTACAAAAGATGCAACGATTTCTAAAATGACTGATGAGCAATGGGATGCCGTTATTGCTGTTAACTTAACAGCGATTTTTAAATTGTCTCGTTTAGCTTCTGAAGTGATGAAAGCTCAAGGCCGTGGTGGAGTTATTCTTAATGCAGCATCGATTGTTGCTCATTACGGAAACTTCGGACAAGCAAACTACTCAGCTTCAAAAGCTGGTGTGATCGCTCTTTCTAAAACTCTTGCAAAAGAATTAGGGAAAGATCAAATCAGAGTTAACGTTGTGGCCCCGGGATCAATCGCGACAGCAATGCTTGCGAACGTTCCAGAAAAAGTTCAGGCGATGATTGCTGATAAAGCATTATTAAAGCGCATTGGATCTTCTGAAGATGTAGCGAGTGCTTATGCATTCCTTGCTAGTGATGATGCAAGTTATATTACTGGTGCTACATTAAACGTAGATGGCGGTATGATATTAGGTTAGAACTCTTTTCCCTACTTGAAGGCAAAAAGAAAAAGGCGAGTGATCCTACAGTCATTATGATTCATGGATTACTCGCAGACCTTACAAGTTACGATGGAGCGAGTTTTTATCTCAGAGAAAAGTTTCAGTTTTTAAGATACGATTGTGCCGGACATGGGAAATCTCCTGCGGCCTTAGATGTTTATCATCTTGAAGAACACGTCCTGGATTTAGTTGAACTTATTAAAAAAAATCATTTAGAAAAAGTTATCTTACTCGGAATGAGTAATGGTGCTCGTATTGCGATGGAGTACGCCAGACGTTTTCCTGAAAAGGTTGTTGCAGTTATTGCTTGCGATACTTTTGATATTCCTACGCCAATGGTGAAAGCAAAACTTGGAAGCTGGATAGCTGCGACAGCTACTGGTGGAATGGAGTTGCGTTTTGATATCTCCACACCTTGGATCTGGGGGGAATCGGCCTTCAATGAAAAGAGCGAACATATTTTAAGTTATAGAAGTAGGCCATCAGTGATCAATGAAGCATCGGCCGTCTTTTTAATGAAAGGGGCGATGGAGACAGCAATTGATGTGAGTGAGATTCTTTGTCCGATTTTATTTCTGGTGGGGAAAGAAGATTTACTAACACCACCATTTCTTCACGAGGCCATGCAAGCGAAAGCAAAAAACTCAACACTAAAAATTGTTGAGGGTGGGCATGCATGTTTAATTGAACGTCCAACAATCATGGATAAACTAATTATCCCATGGATCGAAAAAACTATTTCTTAGTTCTGTTTGCTTTTACGCGCACTTTTGATTTTTCAAGGTTTGTTTTAGCAACAAAAATAATCATCACACCTGCAGAAGCAAAGACGAAAGCAGCTAAGTCTAAAAAGTTCATAAGAATCTCCTCATTAAGTCAGTGCTTACTTATCGGGTTTAAAATCAAATTACTTTACTCGAGCGGCTTCC
This sequence comes from Bacteriovorax sp. PP10, assembly GCF_035013165.1. NCBI lineage: Bacteria > Pseudomonadati > Bdellovibrionota > Bacteriovoracia > Bacteriovoracales > Bacteriovoracaceae > Bacteriovorax > Bacteriovorax antarcticus. The sequence goes on along the minus strand of NZ_JAYGJQ010000003.1, from coordinate 454,478 downwards.
TCGGTTAACTGAGTGAACAATTTGTCCTCATCGCTCGGGCGAAGGCCTAGTGACCATTCTCCTTTCGGGTACATGACTGCGGCGATTCCACGTTCGCACTCGCCAAGGCAAGTCGAAGCAGAGACGCGTACTTCATTTTTAGAGAAGAGTTCGCGGGCGCGGGTCTTAAGATTTTTTCTCATTTTATAGGCCTCATCCGGACTTGATTCAGATCCGTCGGGGCGATTGTATGTGCAGCTGGTGCAGACAAATAAATGCGCTTTTAATTCACTCATGGCGTCCTCCATTATGAGGGGTAATTTCTCTCATAGTGTTTTCTTATTCTTATAATATCGCTATCATCATAGAGATACAATATTTTCATTTTTATAGAGGTAATCCATGGGACTCGGGCAGAGACAAAAGGCCTTAGAGATCAATTTGAATAATCGCATCTACGGCACGTTTGCCGAGATCGGTGCTGGACAGGAAGTGGCCAGACATTTTTTCCGTTCAGGCGGAGCTGCTGGGACGATTGCAAAAAGTATTTCAGCTTACGACATGACGATGAGTGATGCCATTTACGGAAAAGAAAAATCAGGGCGCTATGTGTGTGAAGAGCGCTTACAAAAAATGATTGATATCGAATACGATATTCTTATTTCACGTTTAGCAGACGTGAGATCTGCTGAGACAACTTTTTTTGCTTTCGCTGATACAGTGTCGGCAAAATCTTTTAAAGGCACTGGTGAAAACCATGGATGGCTGGGAATTAAATTTCAACACGAGCCTGGGGCAAAACCTTCGCAAGTGATTATGCACGTGAGTATGCTTGATGCTGAAAATGTTCAGCAGCAAGAGGCGATTGGCTACCTTGGTGTAAACTTAGTGTACGCCGCTTATTATATGGCCCAGGACAGAGAAAAATTTATCGCTAGTCTGATGGATGGTCTGACAACTTCAAGAATTAAAATTGATATGATTCAGGTTGAAGGAGAAGCTTTCCGCGGAGTGGATAGCCGACTGCTTTGCTTGGAGTTGGTTAAGTTAAAATTATGTGAAGCCGTTATTTTCGATGTTGATGGATCAGTTCTTCAGGCATCAGAAGTTTTATACAAGAAAAACGTTTTAGTTGTCCGCGGAGGTTATAGACCGCCGACAAATTTGAGTCTTGATATGCTTGAGTGTGGACTTAGAAAGTTCAAAGCTTCATTGGAGAAATCAGAGCAGGAAAACATTATCGTGATCCCGGAAATCTCAATGACGATGCTGCTTGACCGCGGAATGGTCGACAATGAAGACTTCTTAGCTCGCGTTGACCTGTTGTCAGCTCTTGGACAAAAAGTTTTAATTTCCAATTCAGAGTCGTACAGCGACTTGAATTCTTTTTTCACAAAGTACGCAAAAAAGAAAATTGCCTTCGTTATGGCCGCTTACAATCTTGAAGAAATCTTAAATAAATCCCGCTATGAAGGGAACCGATGTGGGTTAGGATTAATAGGATCAATAGGAAGATTGCTCGAGCCAAATACTAGACTCTTTATTTACCCTGCGGTTGATGAAGAAAATAGTGTGATTCAGACAACAGAATCCATTCTGGCCAGCGATGAGATGACATTTCTTTTAATGTACTTAAAAGAGAATCAGTTAATTGAAGACATTCAGGACTTTAATCCGGAAGTTATTTCGATTTGGTCAAGAAGAGTGCTTAAGATGATTCAAGATGGTGCCGAAGGGTGGGAAAAATTCGTTCCTGAGTCGGTAGCTAAGACAGTAAAAACAAAATGTTTATTTGGAGCTAAATGTGATATCTAAAAATAGTATTCTTGTATGTGCCCTTCTTCTGGTTGTTTCTCCTAAAGCTTTTTCTTGGGGAAAGACTGGTCACCGCGTGGTGGCCGAAATTGCTCAAAGACATTTAGACCAGGCTTCCAAAAAAGGAATCAAAGACCTTTTAGGTGAAGATGATCTTGCTCGCATTGCTAATTACCCTGATGAAATCAGATCAGACCGCAAATACGACTACACAGGTTCATGGCACTATGCCAGCATCCCGAATGATAAAACGTATTTCGATCAAAAAAGAAATAAAGACGGCGATGTTATTGAAGCGCTATTTCGTATGGACGAAACGCTAAGAGATCCAAAAAAATCAAAAGACGATAAGGCCTTTGCTTTAAAGTTTTTAGTGCACTTAATGGGTGATATGCACCAGCCACTTCACGTAGGTATTGCCGAAGACCGTGGTGGAAACACTGTGCGTGTAAAATGGTTTAAAGCAGAATCAAACCTGCATACGATCTGGGATGAAAGCGTAATTGATTTCCAACAACTTTCATATACTGAGTACACAGCATTTTTAAATCACTATACAAAAGACGAATTAAAAGAAATTCCGAAAGGGAATTTTATCGACTGGGCGAAAGAATCACAGGATTTAAGATCGGTGGTTTACGATACAGGTGGAAGTGAGAACTTAAGCTACGAGTATGGGTTTAAAGCAAAACCAGTGATCGAGGAGCGCCTTCGTAAAGCGGGACTTCGCCTTGCTACTGTTTTAAACAATATTTTTAAGAAGACAAAAGAAGATAAGAGTTTTGTTGAGCTAAGACAAAAAGTTAAAGACAATATTTAATTTATGATAGGTGGCATATGTCTATAGATAAAAAATTACAACGTGATGTTTTAATTATTGATGATGAAAAAGATATTTGTGAAATATTAAAAGTCTATTGCGAGAACATGGGGTGTTTTAAAAACATTGTTATGGCCCACGATGGGATTACGGCAACTCAGAAACTGCGCAACCAAAAATTTGCGCTTGTTTGCCTTGATATCTCTCTGCCGAAAAAAAGTGGATATGATCTTATTGGCGACGTCGAAGCAGGTAATATTAATTCAAAAGATAATATTTTAGTCGTTTCAGGGACATTGGAAAAAGACCTGATCGCAAAAATTTTGGCCAGTGGAGTAAAAAACTTCATGGTGAAGCCTTTTGATGAAAAGCAATTTCAAGAAAAAGTATTAAGGATCTTAAGCACTACAAAAACGGAAAAATAATATGACAGCATCTAGAGAATCTATCAAGCTTTTGCCCGGGGATTTTCTTTTACACGAAGGAGCGGAGAGTACAGAAATGTATTATCTTCAATCCGGCACGCTGGCCGTATTAAAAAGAAAAGGTGAGGCCGTTCAACAAATTGGAACGATCATCTCTGGCGAGTTAGTGGGAGAGATGTCTTTCTTAGATAAAGAACCCCGCTCGGCCAGTGTGAAAGCACTCACTGAATGCGTTTTAGTGGTTGTTCCACTCGATAAGCTTGAAGCAACTCTAGATGCTCAACCAAAGTGGTTTACGGCGCTTTTACATACGCTCACAGATCGTCTTCGCAAAGCGAATGCACGCATTAGAATCTAAAATGTTATATTGAAATTTTTTTCGATTTTTAATCTTTCACTATCGGGGAATGGATTGTTATCTACTGATAGGTGATTGAGTTCTGTCAGCTCTTTTAGCCTTAAAGGAAGCCCGTGAAGTTTATTGCTCTCCATGTTTAAGCGACGAAGCTTAAGCAGGCGATAAAGACTCTCAGGGATATCATCCACCACATTGTGACCTAAATCCAGGTAATGGAGATGAGGAGTATCATTGAAAAATGTTTCAAGGGATTTTGCCGTTAAATAATTTCTTCCAAGAATCAATTGTTTTAAACTCGATTTTACAGAAAGATTCGGCAGGTGATTCAAACGATTATTTTTCAAACTTAAATAAGTCAGATTCGGAAGCTCGAAAACTTCTTTGGGAATTACTGAAATCTTTGTTGAGATCAAACTTAGTTTTTTTAGTTTGGAAAGGATGCTGATATCTTCAGGAAAATAAGTAAAGTTCCCGCCAATGATTTCGAGCTCAGTCAGGTCCCATAGGTTTAACAACTCTATTGGAAACTGTGATTCGTCTTCATTGCATTTCATCACGATGCGTTTTTCGTAACGGGATTCAAACATTATTTAAAGATCCTGGACATATTTGTTATGTGAATCAACTAAAATACATTTTGGTGTAATTGCTCTATCACTTAAAGCGTAACTGAAAATGATAACTTCTTCACCTTTTTTTATTAATAGTGCTGCAGCACCATTGATGCAGATCATTCCTGTTCCGCGCGTGCCTGCAATAACGTATGTTTCCAGGCGATTTCCGCTGGTGTTACTCACAACGGTAACCTTTTGTCCCGGCCATAGATCAATGCGATCCAACAGGTCCTGGTCAATTGTAATGCTGCCGATATAAGCAATATCTGCTTCTGTCACTGTCGCTTTATGAATTTTGCTTTGTAATAGTTCTCTTAACATAAATATTTAAAACCCTAATTGTCTTTTGGCCCAGGAATTCCCAGGAAGTATAAAATAGAAGTCATAGGCCCGTGGCTTAAGTGTTGCTGAGCTTCTTTTCTCACAACATCTTTAGCGTGAAAGGCAATCCCAAGTCCTGCAGTTGCCAGCATTGGTAGATCATTGGCACCATCGCCAATGGCCACTACTTGTTCAAGTGAAATATTTTCTTGTTGAGCAATCAGCTTCACAAGAATTGCTTTTTGATTAGCATTAACGATTGTTCCTGTGACAAATCCTGTAAGCTCGCCGTCTTTAATTTCCAGCTCGTTTGCAAAAGAGTAGTCCAGTCCCAGTTTCTTTTTTAGAGCGTCGGCAAAGAAGGTAAATCCCCCAGAGATAAGGGCGACTTTATACCCTAAAACTTTAATCGTTTTAATAAACTCTTCCACACCTGGAGTCAGGGGAAGATTTTCTAAAACGTCTTGCATGCGCTCGACTTTTAAACCTTTCAGTTTTGATACGCGCAGCTTTAGTGATTCATCGAAATCAATTTCACCATTCATCGCTCGGTGAGTGATCTCTTTGACTTCAGCTCCCACACCACATAACTCAGCTAATTCATCAATAACTTCTGCTTGAATTAAAGTTGAGTCCATATCGAAAACGATCATGCGCTTATTTCTTCTAAAGACGTTGTCTTTTAAGAAAGCGACATCGATTTTGTGTTTAGTAGACGCTTGCATAAGTTCAGACTTAAGCGCCTTCGTATCTAAATCTTTTGGAATAGATGTTGAAATTTCCATTGAAGAAAATTCTTTCGGGCTGACTTTGTCGATGCGTTCAATGTTGATTTTATAATTCGCCAGAATCGATGCTAAATCTGCAACGAAGCTCGCTGTCACTTTCTGAGGAGAAACACAAGTCACGATAAATTTATCGCCTTCCATTTCCAGCGTTTTAATTTTTTCTTCAACCACTTTATAGCCGAGAGTTAATCCCATCATATTGGCTTCGAATAAAAGATCTTTTAAAACGTTTCCGTTTTGTGAGTTCACTTCAGAGTTAAATCCTAGAACGAAACTTAAAGAAAGTAGTCCATGAGTTACGGCCTGTCCCATGTCCAGTACGTCGACGTTGTACTCACTGATGATTCTCATGAGTCTTGCCGTGATCCCCGGCCCATCTGGTCCACTTACAGTGACGAGAATAGTTTTTCCATTAAGTAGTTGGTTCACTTACATTCCTTTCTGTTGAGCGCGCACGTCTCTTTTCTCTTCTTAGTTTTTGAATTTTACGAATTAATCCAAACGAGTATTCTCCCGCTGAATATAGGGAGAAAATTGAGGCCAGGAAAATCAAGACCGTTCCAAGCATCGTCATGTTGACGCCAAGGAAGACATCATTGGCCATTAGGAAGGGGATACCAACCATCTGTGTAGCCGTTTTCCATTTACCTAGTGTTCCGACGGGAACGCTGATACCCTTTTCCATCGCGAGCAATCTAAGTGCTGTAATGTACATTTCTCTTAGAACTAAGATCAAAACAACCAGTACATGCACACGATTCATCGCCTGAAGCATGATGAGTGCAGAGATTACCAGGAATTTATCTGCAATTGGATCCAAGAAAGATCCGAAAACAGTCACGATATTTTTTTTTCTGGCGATAAAGCCATCAAGAAAATCAGTAATAGAGGCCGCAACGAAAGTCCACGCGGCAACATAGTTGAGAAGTTTAGTGTGCGCCAGTGCCCAATCATATTGAACCTGCACAGCGTACATGGAAAAAATGATAATAGGGATCAGGACCACTCTGAACATAGTTAAGCGATTTGGAAGGTTATCTATTTCCCACTCATTACTCATTTTTTTCCTTCTTATATTAAATGTAACTTTATTTTAACCTAAGAGTAGTAAAGCTTACTAGGAGAAAAAATTGGAAAGACACTTAAGTTTAATTAAAACCGATTACCAGGAACTTGAAAAAAGAGTTTTTCCGCGTTTTCCTTTTGGTTTTATGATTTTTAAAGAAGAATCGGGCAACAAAATGGTCTTTGAGGTCAAAGATATCTCACTTACTGGGATGCAGCTTTGTTTCAAAGACGGAACTCATGACTATAAAGTCGGTTCAACAATTAGCGGCGAACTTCACTGGCGTGCTGCGACTGTAAAAATTAAAGCAAAAATCCAATGGGTGCGTGAAGCGGCATTGGGACTTTCGTTTGATTCGAGCATTAGCTTTGAAGAAAAAATGAGATCATTTTTATCATTTGATAATATTGTTGCGCATATTAAACCGCTGCATAATACAAATATTACGATGGATCTTCCCAACAATTTAAAATACTGGCTGAAGTCAGATGGTGTTTTAGATTTATTTGTCTGGGAGCATTCTTCACAGGGGATTTCACGTTTTCAGGTCATGATGATGGAGCATTTCATCGAGTGGGAAGAAGGTGTGGGCCTTAAAACTGGAAAAATTATTACGCAAAGAGATCTTGATACGCCGCTATCACAGGAAGATGAATTTATTTTTCAAATTGATGAGACGGTTGTCAGTGATAAAGTTGAGATGGCCTTGGGCGTTGTCAGATTAATTTCTGAAGACCACCTGCCTCTTGATGCAAAAGAATTTCTTATCTACAAATTAGGCGGATAAACACCGTCATCCAAATTGCAAAACAGTCCAATGGACTGTTTTGTTTTTCTTTGCTTCCTCGAAGAACCCTCTTATAATCCTAGTAGCTTTATCCTTTTATTTAATTTATTTGGAGATCTCTCAATGAATCGAAACCTTGCTTTGGAATTTGTCCGTGTAACTGAAATGGCCGCTATCGCTTCTGCCCGCCTAATGGGTCGTGGAGATGAAAAAGCTGCTGACCAGGCCGCAGTAGATGCGATGAGAGCGATGCTTGATTCAGTTGAATGTGATGCCACAGTTGTTATCGGTGAAGGTGAAAGAGATGAAGCACCAATGTTATATATTGGTGAAAAAGTTGGTTCCGGAAAAGGTCCTGAGTTAGAAATCGCTCTTGATCCATTAGAAGGCACAACAGTGTGTGCGACTGGTGGATACAATTCTATTTCAGTTATGGCGATTGCAGAAAAAGGAAACTTCCTGCACGCTCCAGATACATACATGCAAAAAATTGCTTGCGGCCCTGAAGGAAAAGGTCTGCTTGATATCAATGAAACACCAAAAGAAAATTTAAGACGTCTTGCTGAAGCGAAAAAATGTCGTATTGCTGATTTAACAGCAATCGTTTTAGATCGCCCACGCCATAAAGAACTTATTCAGCAAATCAGAGATGCTGGTGCACGTATTCAATTGATCGGAGACGGCGACGTTTCTGCGGCGATTGCTTGTTGTGACCCTGAGTCTGGTGTGGATATTTTATTTGGTATCGGTGGAGCACCAGAAGGTGTTCTGGCAGCAGCAGCGATGAAATGTATGGGAGGAGACTTCCAGGGAATTCTTCAGTGGAGACACGATGAAGAAATCGCTCGCGCTAAAGCAATGGGAATTACAGATCTTAAAAAAGTTTTCATGTTAGATGATCTTGCTCGCGGGAACGTGATGTTTGTTGCTACTGGTGTAACATCAGGGAACTTCCTTAAAGGCGTAAGATTTAAACCATGGGGAGCGATTACTCATTCAATCGTAATGAGATCGAGCTCGGGAACTGTAAGACATATCGAAGCGGAACACCACTTTGATACTAAGCCTCGTTACTAATTTTTGTTTCATATAATTTAGGGAGAAATTAAGATGGCAACTGCTACAAGAACTGAAATCGTCGATGTGGATATTAATAAACTTTACGATGTAATCGTAGACTACGCGAAATACGCTGACTTCGTTGACGGTGTAAGCAGTACAAAAGTTATCAGCCAGTCTGAAACAAGTGCCAAAGTAGAATACTCAGTAAACATGATTAAGAGTTTCAAGTATACGTTAGCGACAACTCAGGTTCGTCCGACGAAAGTTTCATGGGTACTTGATTCTGGGGATCTTTTCAAAAAGAACGACGGTCAGTGGTTAATGAAAGATTTAGGTGGTGGAAAAACTGAAGTGACTTACACTCTTGAAGTGGATTTCAAAATGTTTGCCCCTAATTCAATCCTGACTGCTTTAACTCAAAAGAATCTTCCAGTCATGATGGAGTCTTTTTTTAAGCGTGCTAAATCTTCTAAATAGGAAATACTCAAATGAGTGAAAAAGAGAATAAAAGTTCTGGTATCGAAGGCATCATTAAAAAGGTGGTTTCAGTAGGTGTTGGCGCTGCTTTCATGACTGAAGAGTCGGTGAAAAAAATTCTTGAAGATTTACCTCTTCCCAAAGAAATCCTAACGGGCCTGGTACAAAATGCCAAAGGTGCTAAAGAAGATTTCACGAACGGGATTAGAGAAGAGCTTCGCAACTACCTTACTAAAGTTGATGCTTCTAAAATCGCAACTGACATCCTTGACCGCTACGACGTAGAAGTTGAAGCGAAATTTAAATTCAAGAAAAAAAGCGATTCCGCACTAGAGAAGAATGAATAAAAACGAATTAGAAGAAAGACTGAATCTTGTAAAAAATGATCTTAATGGGGCCGTGCTTGTCGCGGTCTCTAAATACTCTCCGGTTGAAGATGTGGCCATGGCCTACTCGCTTGGACAACTGGACTTCGGTGAAAACCGCGTCTCTGAACTAACTGCGAAAGCGGGAAGTTTCCAATTCAATCAAAGACAAAATGTGCGCTGGCATTTTATCGGGACACTTCAAACCAATAAAGTAAAAGAGCTGTTAAAAACCCCCAATCTTTGGGCGATTCATTCAGTGAGTTCAAAAAAACTGCTGGAAGAGATTATTCGTCGTGAAAGTGAAATCACTGAGCCTGAACTCAATTTATTTTTTCAATTGAATACATCAAGAGAAGAAGAAAAAAGTGGGTTTGATACGGTTGCAGAGATCGCTGAGGCCATTGAACTCTTGCTTGCTAAGAAGAAATCAAATCTGGTTTGTTACGGACTTATGACGATGGGCTCGATTCGTGAAGAGAACTTTGAAGAGGCCGCTCGTAAGTCATTTAAAGAATTAAAAGTCGCGCGCGATTATTTGGCCGAGAGATTCAGTCTGCCTAATCTGAAATTATCAATGGGAATGAGCCAGGATTATAAAATTGCTCTTGAAGAAGGGGCCGATTTTATAAGAGTTGGATCTCTCCTGTTCAAAGAATAGGTCAAATCAACCAATCTATATAAAAACACGTTTATAGACTATTCTACTATAGGAGAGTCTATATGATGATAAGGTTATTAGTTCGAAGTCTATTGCTAAGTTCAATGTTGTCTTTTCAAGCGATGGCGGCCTCAACTAGACCTATCGTTAAATTAAGTTCAGAAACAGAATCCTATTTTAATTCAAGAATTAAATCATGCCCTGGGTATAGCGCTCTAAATGCCAACATCGCTAAATATTATGAAGGATTTAAAAAAGATTTAAATTCAGATACGACAGATAACTACAACACATTGATGTTTTCAAATACTGTCAGTGATATGAAATGTGACACTGGTTTTCTAACTGAATTTGTAAAACTGGTGAACAAAGACATCATTGAACTCCATAAGTTTAAGCTCGCTCGCTGGAGACAGGATATTATCGACTTTGGTAAGAAAGGTTTATCTGCGAGTGCTCAGATTGCCAAATACAATGAGTATATTCAACTGAGCTCACTGAAAGATGTGATCAAAGATCCGGAAGTCGAAAAGTTTATTCGTGAAGCTAAAATCGCGAGTGATAAAAGAAAACTCACATGCACTGATGTCATCAACGTTAAATCACCCCTTGCTTTAGACAAACCAAAAAATCAGGATTCAATTGGCTGGTGTTATGCTTATGCGGCCAGTGATATTATTGCTCATGCAACAGGAGTCGATGTTTCTGCTGTTTATATGGCCAATGATTACAATGATAATTTTATGAGAAATTTAACAGGCGAGGATGAAGGCGGTTATATCAATCAGGTTTTAGATAAGGCCATCAGTAAAGGCGTTTGCCTGGAAAAAGATGTTCCTTCCACTGATTTTACTTATTCAAGACAAGGTTACGACATTAAAAAACTTATGACTGCATTGGAAACTTTTAGTAAGTCATATAAGAATGCTTCAGAGGCCGAAAAGAAAATTCTTATTGAAAACATTTGCTCTCAGGCCGATTTAAAAGATGGGCTTAAGTATATTTTTCCGAATAAGAGTACTGGCGAAATTGGAAAAATTCTGGATAACCTGGGATCAAACGCTTACAGAAAGTTGAGTTTGAGTTGTTCAAAAATTATTCCTCCCGGACTTAAAAATTTAAAAGTAAAATCTGATCACGGTAGTTCAACGTTTGAGACAATGGATAAGCAGTTAGAAAACGGAAATATTGTCGGGATTCATTATAATGCCGGAGTGTTTGCAGATTACAGAGACAAGTTTTCAAGCATGAATCATGCTTCTACAATTGTAGGAAGAAGATTTAATCCTAAAACTAATAGCTGTGATTACCTGATTAGAAATTCATATGGAAAGTCTTGTCAGAAAATGAACGAAGATTACGAATGTGTAAATGGTCACATATGGATTGCAGAAGACTATCTAAAATACAGTAATACACTTAAGAGCATTATCTATGTTGAAAAAAAATAAAGTACTCTTTGGAATCTTTTGCTGTGTAATGAGTGCCCAGATTCAGGCGATCGAATGTGGAAGCTTCAATACAAAGTTTATTGAAAAGAATAAAACCATCATTAAAAAAGAAAAGCTCTGCTTAAGAGTGAACGGTAAAGCAACGAGCGCTTCATCTCCTGATTGCCAGATGACGGACTCAAAAAAATGCCCATTTTCTGCCTTAAAAAAAGGCCCTGACTATAAAACATTTATAAGTGAAGTAGGATCCCCAGGCTTTAATCTTTGCCATAGTATTGGCGGGCTTCCTCAGCTTTATGAGATTGAAGTGAACTCGAAATGGCAGGCCTATGAGAGATGCTTCTGGAAGGATTCAAAAGAATTTGTCGATATCGACTACTTAGTCCTGTATTACTCGTCCCTTTAAGACCCCTCAATCTATAAAATTTTCATGACTTAGCATTCCCTAACCAAACCTTGATATATCTACTTTTTAGATACTAGAGCTATCCGTATTCTATGAGAAGAAAACGAGAGACTTTGCTATAGTGCAAGAAACGATATTAGAGAGGGAATTATGAGTCAGAGAAAAGTGCCGGAACTTAGTCTTCTAAGCTACGTAAATGGAAGTCAAAGCGACAAGATTAAATTCGTCGACGACCTAACTCTTGGTCTTAAAGATTACGGTTTTATTATTTTAAAAGACCACACTATCGAGCAAGCAAAGATTGATCACGCTTACGATATGGTAAAAGAATTCTTCAAGCTTCCTCTTGAAACAAAACAAAAATACCAAGGCAACAACGGCGGACAAAGAGGATACACTCCTTTTAAAACTGAACACGCTAAAAATAACAAGAACCCAGACCTAAAAGAATTCTGGCATGTGGGTCGCGAACTTCTTGCAACAAGTGCATACAAAGGTGTTTACCCTGAAAACGTATGGCCTTCAGAAATCACTCAATTAAGACAAACGTTCATGGAACTTTACGAAGCAATGGATGCAACATCTATCCAACTTCTAGAAGCAATCGGAAAAGGTCTTGATCTACCAAGTGACTATTTCACAAAAATGGTTCACGACGGGAACTCAATCATCAGAATGATTCACTACCCACCAACTAAAGGTGAAGATACAAAAAATTCTGTAAGAGCAGCAGCTCACGAAGATATTAACTTAATCACAATGCTTGTAGGAGCAACGGATTCAGGATTACAGCTTCTAGAGCGTGATGGATCTTGGCTTGACGTAGAGTCTCGTCCAGGTGAAATCGTTGTGGATACAGGGGATATGATGGCGAGGATCACGAATAATGTTCTTCCATCGACTACTCACAGAGTAATCAATCCAGGTGACGATGGATCTGCAAGATTCTCGATGCCATTTTTCGTTCACCCACATTCGAAAGCATTACTTGAATGCATTCCTTCATGTGTTGGTGCTGGTGGAAGAACTCCAGATCCAGCGATTACAGCTGGGGATTTCCTTACTCAAAGATTAAGAGAAATTGGATTAATTAAGTAGTTCTTAGAATCTCAAACCGATACTTGCTTTCATATTCAAAATATTAGTCGATTGTTCAGTGCCATCAGCAAATTGTTCGGTGGCACTTAACGATTCAACAGACCCTTCAAATATCAGCGCCATCGACTTCGTAAAAGGCATTAGATAGCCCACGCGTGCCTCAGGCAGTAGTGTGACAGTCCCTGAAGCTTTATCACCATCAACTGTCGTCTCAGAGCGACCGACACCAGCAGCAAGAGTAAGATAAAAGTTATCTTTATCCTTAGAAAAATTTACGAAGTGGTATGTGGCCGCAACAGTGGCCATAACTCTATTAGTAGGAATATCAAGTTGAGGGTCTTCAAGTCTATAAACTTCGTTATCGATTCTTGCTCCAACACTCATTTCAAATTCAGGCATAAAGCGATAGTTGTAATCAACCGCAAAGTTGTAACCTGTACGGCTTGTATTCTTTTCGTCTGCCACTGAAGAAGAAGACTGAGTCAGACCTTTATTGTAGCTGGCCTTAATCGTAAAATTGTTAAGCGTTCTGAATTTTTTGTAAACTTCATTGTAGTTAATTGTCGGAGTTAGATTTGGATCACTGATAAGTTCCAATGCCACATTTCCATAGACAGTAGAGTTTGAGCTTACGATATCTTCTTTATTAAATGGAACGGTGATTGTGGCATCAACAGGCACCCATAAAGAGTAGCTGCGGTTCACTTCAGAGGCCTTGCAAACGATACTGACGTTGTCGTTAGCAAAAATAATTTCCTGTCCTTTAATCACTCCATCTTTGATCCCTTTTGCGACCACAAACGATTTTCTATTTTTAGAAACCGTCTGAATAACCGTCAATTCTTCTTTGGCATAAAGAAGGTTTGTTGGAGCTAGAGTCATGAGTCCAAGGAGAAACAGGCAACCAAAGTGTTTTTTCATAAGGCAAGTTTAACATATCCCTTGCCAATAAAAAGACACACTTTTTTGACCACCCCTATAGGGGAAAGAAGCGGAAGAGTCGGATATTTCAAAGCTTTTGACTATGGGGAATAAAGTTACCCGACAGCAGAGGTAAGATATAAAATAGTAAAGGTCATAGGAAGATGTTCGATAAGAATCGTAGGGAGTACTCACTAATGTCTTCAACGAAGAGTTTTATTAACACTTTTATGCTAGCGATTGCAACACTTGCAATCACTTCTTGCGTGCCTAAGGCAACGGAGAAGAAAGCTGCGTGTGGAGTTAATCAAGCGTTTAGTTCGGTGAGCAGAAGTTGTTATTCGATTGAAGAGTTGAGAACGAAGCCAGTAGGGACAACTGCTACTGTCTCTATGGATGAAGAAATTTCTAAAACAATTACTCTTGCATATACTGATGGAAATAAAGATAAGGCAGTGTCTTGTAAAATAATTCCAACATCGACAAGTTTAGAAATGATTGCACCTTCAGTTGCTGACGGTGGATTATTCAGGAAAGCCGATGAAGTTTATTTGAATGCAAGTAATATAGCTACTGCATTAGGTGGACCTTTACTTGTATCTGAAGTGGCGATGAGAACAGCACTAGATAAAGCTAAAGCTAGTCAGTATTATCCAACTGTGGCCGCTCAGTTAGTTGTGTTTAAAACGCAAGCGACTTCCATTATAGGAGCAGGTCTGGGAATCACAAATAATGTGGTGGTTCTGAGTAATTACATGGCAGGACAAGAAAACTTGTTGGCATTTACACCAATGATGACGAACATGAGTAATCGTTGTGAATGTTCTGGTGGAGTTTGTTCGACTTTAGCGATTCCGAAAGCAAATAAATCAGGGACCACAGGGTTTTCTTATACGGTTACTGATGTTGATGGTGAAGGAGCTGCAAAGGCAACTGTGGTTACTGTCGCTGCGATGTCGAAGTCGACTGCACATCTGAAGCCGGTTGCTCAATCCGGATTCTATAATTTATATGAAAGTAATACTTCAACTGCGACAGCTTATAATATTACGATACCTGCAGCTGCTGACATAACTGGTGTTAACTCTGCCATGAAATATTATTTTGATACAAGCGATCCATCCATTGCAACAAAGGTTGGCGATGTCGGTTGGACAGCGAAAGGTAAGATTACCGGTTGTATGGATTTGCAAGGTTCGGGTGGCCTAACAGATAGGACTTGTATTTATACTCCTGCGAATCCTGATAAAACTCTGAATGGGGATCTGTTTGATATCAATACTCCTGTAAAAGCTGTAACTCCTCTTGGTGCTGTTGGTAATTTAAGGTTTACTGCGGTGGCAGAAGGTACTGCTGCTAACAGTTTTACTGTTCAATTTTTTGATTTACGCGATAAAAACCTTTTAACTAATAACATATATGTTGATGATTCATATATAACAGCTCCTCAAATTTACGGGCTAGTTGGTGGCGCTGAAGAAGCATTTATAAGAGTTGCAGGAAATGCAATTAAGATTTTTATCAATCCAGCTGAAACAACAGAGACTCAAATTCAAGATTTAGTCAATAATCATAAGCAAGCAAGTCTTATGGTTCGTGCTAGTGGTGCGATGAGTGTGGCACCAGCAACAACTGCTTCACCTATACCATTAAGTGGTGGAGTTGATGCTTACGATAAAGTTCCATTTTATGTGAATAATCTTCTTACAAATTCAGCTAATAAATCTTTTCTATCATTCAAAATTAATCAAGTGGATGATGTACCGGCAATGGATTATTTAATACTTGCTGAAAAAACAGTGGACGAAGATTTAACACCAATTTTAGTAAATTTAGCTTCTCCTGCAACTTATACAGATTCTGATACAGATTTAGTTGCACCTTTCAATTATACAAATATTTGTGAAGTAACTACTATTGATGTACTTCATCCAGGGACAAATTTTGTTGCCTATGGTTGTACATGTGCACTGAATGTATGTACAGCATCTCTTACTCCAACTCCAAATGCTTCAAGTACAGCGCCATTTACTTTTCAATACCGTATTGGAAGTGTTAGTGCTGGTGTTACTCAGTACACACCGTATAGAGATTTTAAATTAACAATTACACCGATTAATGATGCTCCTGAAATTAGTGCAACAGCAATTACAACACTTACTCCAGCAACTCCTTTATCAACAATAGCGCAACCACAGATAATCAATGAAGGATCATCTGGAACTCTTACCGTATATGTCGGACCTGGTGGAAGCGGATACGAATCACAAAACGTAACATTAGCTGCTACAAGTTCAGACCCAATTCTATTTCCTTCGGGAAGTATTGTCATTGCAGATGCAGCTCCACTTGGTACAGGTAAAAAACTTGTTACATTTACTCCTAAATCAGATCAGTCTGGAACTGCAACAATTACATTTACTGCAACTGATAATGGAAATCCTACCGCTCCGAATGTTAATGTTTTTTCTACAACTTATATAGTTAAAGTTAAGGCCATTAATAATCCACCTTATTTCCGTTCAGCTATTACAAAAGTAGAAACAAACGAAGGTGGAGCAGTTCAAAGTGATGGATTCGTCATTGATGAAGATGTCGGAAGCTCTACAGACGAAAATGCACAATACGTAACAATTGAGTCACTAGTTTCAGATAATACAAATGTTCTTCCTATTAGTGCGATTAGAATTTTCTATGATTTAAATGATAATGGAGTAGAAGATTCTGGTGAGGAAAGATGTGCTGTCAATCAAGCTGGATGTCTATTTACTACTAAATTGGAAGCTGCAAATACAGATGATGTAAAATCTCATAAGTTTTATTTAAAGCTGGATCCAGTAGATGGTATTTCTGGAAATGCAAACGTTACAATGACTCTTTCAGATCACATTGATACAACTGCTGTCACAGGGGATCCTTTATATCTTACTGACAATACTTATGGGCCACTTACTACATCTGTTGTGACTAATTTTTCTTTTATTGTTCATCCAACAGCAGCACTTCATGGTGGATGGAATAATATTTCTTCAGTCGGTCTTAAAACAGATAAAAATGGAGCACCGGTAGCAGTATCAGAAATTCAATGTAACTACAATAAGGCCCCTGCAACAGGAGTGGTCGAAGATTTAAAGGCATGTTCAGGAGCAAGCTGTACCCAAGCATATAGTCCGACAGGAACAATTGTTCCAGATGCGGCGAATGTAATTTTTTGGGATTCGACAGCTAAGCGTTGTTATAGAAGTACAGGTACAACTGCATTTTCTTGGGTAGACTTTAATACTTCATGTCCTATTTCAAGAACACCAACAGATACTGGTATTTGCTCAGGCAATAACTGTATTAATATTTCTGCAATTCCAAAAGCTACTGGGCTATTTAGATACGATACAGCAACGAATACTTGTTATGTAAGTAACGGAACAACAAGCATTAGTGATTGGGATGTTAAGTATGTACCAGCAAAAGTAACACTTGCATGGAAGCCATTTATTATGGTTGGTTCAGGAGCTGATAGTAACGTTCAAACTGCAGGATGGAATGTTTATCGTCGTGAAGCAGGAACAGACTATAATTTTAAAGGTGGTCATTTAAAGAGCACGACTGCAGGCTCAACTGCAAATTTTACTATTCCAGATCCAAGTATCAGGACTTTTACGGATACAACTGCGATTGCTGGAAAAGTTTATTACTACGTTGTTCGACCTGTCGACAATTTAAGATTATTTCCAACTTATACACCTGAAATTTTTTCAGAAGCTAGAGTTATTGCTTCTCCTCAAAATTATACGTTTGTTCATAGATGGATGATTAACCAAGAAATTTGTAACAGTATGAATATGACTGCTACAACAACTCCTAATAGTATTGATCAAAGTCATAATTTCCGCTGCCCTTATGCTGGTCCAGGTGAAGCAACTGTAACCGTTGGTGCAGTGACAACTGCTTTAGGATATTATGATTATGGAAGAGATGTTCTGGTTGATACACAAGAACTAGGTTGTCCTTACGCTAAGGCGCCAAAATGTTCTGCTAATGGATGTATCGGTATCGGAGCTCCAACAGATACAGGGGATTTATTATCAGGTGATTTATACTACGATCGTAGTTCTGGTTCATGTTATGCATATGATTTAGGAGTTTTTACTAATGTGCAAAGTGCAGGTCTTGCAGTTATTAAGGTTCTCGTTGATAAGTTTAATACTGCTTTAAATGCACCACTTGTAAATGTTGGTCAGTCTCGAGCTGTTGATATTTGTGCCGCAAGAACATCTCCAGTACTTTACAGAAATGATGGAATGACTGTAGCAGTTGATCTAGGTACGCATCCAATTCTTCCAAGTAAAAAAGATTATAATGCTTATGCAGCACAAAGATCAGATATCACAGATCCAGAAGTTACAGAATTAGAGCAAGGTTATTCTTTAAATATTCAATCCCGTTGTAATGGTAGTGCGGCCAGTGGACTTGAAACCGCATTTACTGATTCATCAATTCCATCTACTAGTTTTATCTATTCAATCCCTGGGACTTTTTCATCAGGAATTAGATCACTTTATACAGGATCAATTGCATGGGGAAGTAGTAAAGGAACAGAATCTTGTATTTCTAGATATGGAATTCAAGATTTATATGGGAACGTTGCTGAGTGGACTAGTGATAGAATGACTTGTCCTCTGGGAACACATTCGTGTACATCGTCAGGTAGTGGTTCAAGCTTTGAATACGTATTTGATTCACAAGCATATGGTTTAGATAATATTACTGGACCTTACAATGATAGTGATGGGATTGTTGGTCCAAGTGCTACAGATGCGGATCTTACCAGCTGGATTTTTGGTGATCAATTTTTTACAGCTTCAAAGTATTCGTTTCCTGTCGGTTTACCTATTAGTTCTAATATTACTACAGATAATGCTTCTAAGCTTTCTCCAGCAATAGCTTATCTTTTAGATATTGGTCCTTCTTCTGGGATAACAACAAATAAGTTACATGAAGATGGATTTATTCCTAATATGGCTGCTGTACGTAGCAGTTCTACTGTAATCGCTGCTGTAACTTATAATGGTATTGGTGGGCTTGCCGTTGGTGGTAGTTACCTTTCTGGAAACTTAGCAGGAAGATATACAACTGAAGTGATCCCTGTAGATAATCAACGTAAAGATGTAGGCTTAAGATGTATTATTCCAGTTAAGTCTTACAATACTGGGGATACACAATACAATTATCCTGAAGCTCTTTAATTCATTTGCCCCCTCAAATTTTCTCCGCTAAAATTTCTTTATTAAAACAAAGGAAGTTTTTTTATGTTTCAAAGCTTAGGCCTTCTGGTCATCTCAAACCTTTTCATGACTTTTGCATGGTATGGTCACCTTAAATCAAACCAACACTCAAAACTATGGATCGTAATCCTGGTCTCATGGGGAATCGCATTCTTCGAATACTGCTTCCAGGTCCCAGCTAACCGCATAGGGATTCAATTCCTGACCCTAGGTCAGTTAAAGGTCATGCAAGAAATCATCACAATGACAGTCTTTGCGGCCTTCTCAATCCTATATATGAAAGTCCCGCTAACAAAAAACTTTCTCTATGCAAGTGTATGCTTAGTCCTTGCAGCGTTCTTTATTTTTAAAGATCAAATGCACGCTTAACTTAAAAGGAATTTAAGATGGGAAAAATTATTAGTTTTATCAATCAAAAAGGCGGAGTCGGAAAAACGACGATGGCCTTCAATTCTGCTTTTGCTCTTGCTCAGAAAGGTAAAAAAGTTTTGACGATTGATCTTGATCCTCAAGCGAATCTAACACTTTTATTCGAAGCACGTAACACATACAACCTTCATCATCTTTTAGTAAACTCAATCAAAGAACTAAAGATGATCCACGTCCCAGCAATGCTCTCTGAAATCCTTCATTACTCAAAAGGTAATGCGGTTGTAGACTTAATTCCTGGTGGACAAGAGCTTTCAGGTTTCGACTTAACAGTCGCTTCAATCAATGCTCCAAGACAACTAGTCCTAAAAAAATTCCTAGAAATTAACGACCTAAAAAATCGCTACGACTACATCATCATCGATTGCCCACCAACACTGGGGCTTCTGGTAATCAACGCCCTTTGCGCAAGCGACGGTGTCATCATTCCTTTCAAGGCCGACGACTTTTCTGCAAAAGGTCTAGATCATTTTTATCAAGTACTCGAAGATATCGCAGATATGGGAATCGTTGCGGCCCCTGAAGTCGTTTTACATGTGCCCAATTTAGTTGATCTTCGCAGAAAACAAGAAAATGACGATTTGACAAAAATTATCGAGAAGGTCGACAATGCTGTAGGGGAAGGAAAAGTCTTTTCTCCGTTTCTTAATAAAGCAGGTCTGGTAAAATCATTATCAGGGCGTAAATCGGTTTTCGAATTTAAGACCAATGAATTTCTAGATCTACGCGAGAAATTTATGGGAATAGCCGATAAGATCGAGGAGTGGGCAAATGTCAGACAGTAAAAAAAGTTCTAATCCACTATATGTCGTAAGAAACAATGGAGTTGATGTGGAAGCAGCAAATAGCATTATCGATTTAATTTTGAAGAAGACGGGGATTGATCAGATGATTCCTATTCTTGAAAATATTATGGCGATTTTACTTTCTCAGGTGAACTCGTATCCGATGTTTATGGAAGTGAAGAAAATTTTTGATGCGATTTTTGAGAAGGCGATTGAGATTATGTTTCAAGCTCAGCAGGTTATCAATTCTATGCAAAAGAAGAACGCGTAATTTTAATGGACAGTTGTAAGTAGAGCATCTGGAACAAAGATCCTTTTTGTCCCATTTGAAGTTTTACTAGCAACTTCTGCCATTTCTAAATCAGTTGTAAGCAGTATTGGTATTTTTGAACATAAGAACATATTGAGAATCATAGCATCGTTTGATGCAATTCCGTAACTGCCCATTAGTGAAACGGCTTCCTCCCACTGCGGTACCGTAAGCATCAAATCATTTTCATTATTAGTTCGTATTGAAATGAAATTAAGGTCAAAGACTTCTTTTGTACTCGTCCAAATAGGTTTAAGACGAGCATTTAAATAGTCTTTGCAAAATAAATCCCATCCATCTCCCTTGTCCCAATCAAAAGCAGACAGTAGTTGGCGAAATCTTTTTATTTGACCAATATCAATCTTGATAGATTTTTCTTCAACTACTTTCCTACGGTATGATGTTCGATGTAATTTAAGTTTTTCTAACAAAGTTCCATTGAGTTCAGTATTAAAGTCTTCTAAGAAATCAATAAGGCATTCTGCTATTAAAACACGTCTATGATTTTCTAAAAATTCTGCTCTGACATTAACATTTGTATAGGGCAGGACATTTGATCTGGATATGATATTAAATATTAATTCTGACTCAGTATTAAAAGAGTCCAATGGGTAAGTGGCAGAAAATAAAACTGTTGTATCAACAAAGCATCCAATGCTTTTTTCTTTTTTTATAAAATTTGATAATTCAGAAAATGGACGAATCATGTTGTTATATCTCAAGGTCTTTATTTGGTTTTGCAACCTGCTTTATTTTTGCATCTTTTCTTGTTTCTTTTTTTCCAAACACCTCTAACAATTCTTTTCGTTGCTTAGGCGTGAGTGGAGTATTGACGATTTTGTAATACATTTCTCTAAAACGAGCGACAGATCCTGGTTTTAAATACTTTAATGGTTGATTTGGTTTAACTTCTTCATCTTCATAATCTTCATACATAAATACCTCCATATTATCTAAGCAAGATAACATGGTTTCGGGACACGGTACGTTGTTGATATTATTGGATATTTTATTAGAGTAATCTAAAAATGAAGATCGAAACGTCATTTTTATAAAAAGCGAATAAGTAACATGTTTATTATTGTGATTTTTTTGTGAAAATAAAAAAGAACTTATCTAGAGATCGTTTAAACGAATCTTGATATCACACTTGGTGATATCAAGATTGTCAGCATTTCAATTATTAAAAATTAGATTCATCACCACACATTACAAGAATAAAATTATGACCATCGTAGCTTCCTGGAACTCCAGATGGGTAAACTTCTTCTAATGAAGCTGTCGAGAAAAGCTCGATATGCCCAGCTCCAAGATCAACTTTAGTAAGCTTCACAACTTTACCAGTTTTTGTTTCTGTAAGCTTTTTAACAAGCTCACCTTTTTTATTTGTAGAAAGAGATAAAGTGTAAAGTTCATCACTTAATTTCTCTCCGCTTTTAATATATTTTTGAGTTCCTAGTTCTCTTGTTTCACCTTTGAAAAGATGTCCAAGGCCACCAGCGTAGTTAGCGTTACAAGCTGTGTCCGCGAAAGTTGCAGTTGAAACTAGTAATGTAGCAAGTACAAGAAGTGACTTCATATGATTCTCCTTAGAGTGGTTATGAAGTAACTATGACATTATTTTATTTATTTTGAAGAGGGTTTGTAATTTCTACTTAGCGAGAGCGGATTCGGCGTGTTTTTACTGTTGGAGTAGGTTCAGGAATAGAGTTATCAACACTCCAATCGATCTTTTCAAGGGTCGTAGTAGGCTTTTCTTGGGGTCTAACAACAGAGGCCTGACCAGTAGCTACTTCGTCAGAAATAACGTCAGTTACGGCATCGGCATTCGCCATCTGAAGCTCTTCAGTTTTGAATTGGCTCGTTTCCAGAGCGCGCAACTCGGCCTCGAAATCAGGCAGGGGAGCAATCGAGCTGAATGCGTTACTTGAGAAAATGAATGTCAGAAACAACATAGTTTTTAACATTCCATTATTTTTTCACACATTTGGATTATTTAAAAGGGCCAATGGAAATCATTCATGCTATTTAAATATCTATGACTTATATTCCAGATGAAGACCTATTTCTTCATGCTTACCACTACGATTTACCTCCGGAATTGATCGCTCAGCGTCCGGTAGACGGTATTGACCGCCATCAGTCGCGTTTGATGGTTTATGACGTGAAAACGGACACGGTCACTCACGACCACTTTTTTAACCTCCCAAAGTACCTTCCAGAGAACTCATTGATCGTTTTTAACCAGTCGAAGGTCTTTCCTTCAAGGCTGCTTGGAAATAAGGCCAGTGGTGGAAAGGCGGAGCTTTTCTTTTTATCTCACGAAAAAAATGGGGAAGGATTCTATCCTTGTCTGTTGAAGACGAGATCGAAAAAAAGCATCGGTGATGAGTTTATCTTTGCGGATGGATTAAAAGTTCAAGTGGGAAGTTTAAATAACGATGGAACGTTCGGTGTAAAAGCTGACTTGCCTTCTCAGTATGAAAATCTTCTTTCTTACCTCGAAAAAAACGCTCTGATTCCTATTCCTCCTTACATTAGAAAAGGGGAAAGTGATGATGAAGATAAAAAGAACTATCAAACAGTTTATTCAAAAGAAACTGGATCAGTTGCAGCTCCAACAGCGGGTCTGCATTTTACCAATGAACTTTTGGGAAAACTAAAAGACCATAAAATCGACCAGGCCTTTGTTACATTACACGTAGGTCTTGGAACTTTTAAACCGGTCACAGTTGATCATTTAAAAGACCACGTTATGCACTCGGAAGAGTATTTTGTGGATAGCGAAAATTTAAATAAAATTCAACGTTCTAAAAACATTTTTGCTGTAGGGACGACGAGTCTTCGCGTTCTTGAGTCGAGTTATGGAAAGGATATCAAGGCAGGCGAGCACTATAAAACACAGATTTTCCTGCACCCAGGAATTGATGTGAAGAGTGTTTCAGGGCTTATCACGAATTTTCACCTCCCCGAATCAACCCTTCTTATGCTAGTGTCGGCGCTGGTCGGCAGAAAGAAAACGCTCGAATTGTACGAGCTAGCTGTGAAAGAGAGATACCGCTTTTTCTCTTACGGTGATGCCATGCTGATTTTAAGGTAATAAAAAATGTCAGAAAAAAAGATCTTCACAAAAATAGCTCAATCAAAAAAGGCACGCGCAGGAGTCATTAAAACAGCTCATGGCGATATTGAAACTCCGATTTTTATGCCGGTAGGAACACGTGCGAGTGTAAAATGCATGTGGCAGGAAGACCTAGAAGAAATGAACGCTCAGATTATTCTTGGGAATACTTATCATTTATATCTTCGCCCGGGTCACGAGCTGGTAGAAAAAGTTGGTGGTGGGCTTCATGGATTCATGAAGTGGGATAAACCGATTTTAACTGACAGTGGTGGATACCAGGTATTTTCTCTTTCAAGCATGAATAAAGTGACTGAAGAAGGTGTAACATTCTCGTCTCACCTTGATGGATCAAAACACTTAATTTCCCCAGAGAAATCGATGGAAATTCAACGTGCACTTGGTTCTGATATCGTGATGAACTTCGATGAGTGTCCGGCACTTCCAGCGACAAAAGAACGTTTAAGAGAAAGCATGGAGCTGACTCTTCGTTGGGCCCAAAGATGTCGCGACTATAATTTAAAACCACATCAAAATCTTTTCGGGATTATTCAAGGTGGCCTTCACCACGATCTTCGTACTGAATGTATGGAGAGATTAAATGAAATGGGCTTTGAAGGAATGGCACTTGGTGGTCTATCTGTCGGAGAGAAAAACGAAGAGATGGTGAATTTCCTAGATAACTTCGTTCACACAATGCCAGAAGATAAACCACGCTACTTAATGGGTGTTGGTAAGCCACTGGACGTCTTAAACGGGATCAAGGCAGGCATCGACATGTTCGATTGCGTGCTACCGACAAGAAACGCCAGAAATGGGCAATTTTTAACTCGTGGCGGACCGCTTAATATTAAAAAAGAACGCTTCAAAGAAGATTTATTACCGCCAGACCCGGAGTGTAATTGCAAAGTTTGTAAAAAACATAGCCGTTCGTATATTCGCCATCTGTACACAGTGGGAGAGTATTTAGCTGGGAATATGATCACGTATCACAATTTGTTTTTCTATTTGCAAATGACTCATGATGCAAGAGAAGCAATAAAGCTCGATAAGTTTGACGAGTTTTACACTAAGTTTTATAACTCTTATCAATCAAATATGTGGAACTAAGAAAGTTTCCAACGTTACAAGGAATGACAATGTTAAAATCTCTTTTAGCTACTGTACTAATGTCTTCAACTTCTGCTTTTGCTCAAGTAGCAGGCGCACCAGCTGCAGCAGCTCCAGCTCAAAACCCTCTAATGCAATTTCTTCCATTAGTAGTTGTATTCGTGATTTTCTACTTCCTTATGATCAGACCTCAAAAAAAGAAATATGATCAGGAACAAGCTTTACTAAAAGAGCTTTCTAAAGGGGACGAAGTTTACACAAAATCAGGCCTAATCGGGACAATTTACGGAATGACTGATACAGTAGTAACACTAGAAGTTTCTGAAGGTCTTCGTTTGAAAGTTTTAAAAGGTCAAATCGCTGGTCTTTATAAAACTCTTACAGAAACAGCAAAAAAATAATTAAATTGGAGTTTGTATGTTTGGATTAGGTGCTGGCGAATTATTACTTATTTTTGTAATCGCAATTTTATTCTTAGGGCCAAAAAAGATTCCTGAACTTGCTAAAGGCCTAGGTCAAGCAGTGCGTGAATTCCAAAAAGCTCGCGATGAGATGATGAACGAAATTAACAAAACGCCTCCAGCTGCAAGTCAAACAACGGCCGAAGTTTC
This sequence comes from Bacteriovorax sp. PP10, assembly GCF_035013165.1. NCBI lineage: Bacteria > Pseudomonadati > Bdellovibrionota > Bacteriovoracia > Bacteriovoracales > Bacteriovoracaceae > Bacteriovorax > Bacteriovorax antarcticus. The sequence goes on along the minus strand of NZ_JAYGJQ010000003.1, from coordinate 429,416 downwards.
AAAAAAAGCTGACGTTGAAGTGACTGCCGTGAAAGTTGAATCTGCTACTGATACTCCTGAATCTCCTAAGCAATCATAAAATCGTTCTTGTAATACCATAAATTAATCAACTATACTTTCTGGAACATCCAGAAAGTATAGTTACTTTTGCATATAAAAAAGGGAGTTTTTTAATGAAAACCAGCTGGTGGGTACGTTTCAGCGTGCTACTCGTTCTTATTGCCGCTTCGGTAATCGTGTTATTACCAACAGTCATGAAATTTGATGAAAACGGACATTATCCGGTTAAATCAAAAATCAATCTAGGTCTAGACCTTCAAGGTGGTCTTTACATGGTTCTTGGAATTGATTTCAAGAAAGTTTACCGTGATGAAGTTCAGACTTACGTAAGAAAAATCGAAACTCTAATGAGAGACCAAGAAATTGGGATGACAATTGGATCGATGGACGACGCTGATGTTAATGACCCAAAACAATCTTTTACTCTTAACAAAGCTTCAGACATGGACGCTGCTAAGAAAAAAATTAAAGAAATGTTTGGTAATACTATCCGTATCACTCAAGAAGATGGAGCTCGCCTTCAAATCGGTCTTGCTCACTCTGTGAAAACTTCTATTGAAGAGCAATCAGTTGGGAAGTCGATTGAAGTTATCAGAAACCGTATCGATGAATTCGGGGTTACAGAACCAGAAATTATCGCTCAAGGTGTTGATAGAATCGTTGTTCAGCTTCCAGGTGTTCGCGATATCGAAAGAGCTAAAGAACTTATCGGGAAAACTGCTAAGCTTGAATTCAAGATCGTAAACGATACAGTTCCTCCAGCAACTCTTCAAACTTGGATGGAAAAATCTAAGGCAGCAGGGATCACTTACAAAAAAGGTGAGAGATTCTCTGACTATATTAAGAAGATGAACGAATTCCTTGCAAAAGATCTTCCAGAAGGTCATGAGCTTGCTTTCGAAAAATCTAGTACTCACGATGAGTCTTTAAACATCCCGTATGTTATTGAAGCAACTCCTCGTATTACAGGTGACGATCTAGCGGACGCTCGCGTTCAAATCGACCCACAAAAAAATCAACCATACGTTTCTATGGAATTTAAATCTTCAGGATCAAAAAGATTCGAAGACACTACTGGTGCAAATATCGGTAAGAGAATGGCCGTAGTTCTTGATGGTAACGTTTACTCAGCTCCAATGATCCAGGCGAAAATCGCTGGTGGACACGCTCAGATCACTTTAGGTGGTGGAGCAAACTTCAACAAAGTTATGTCAGAAGCTCGTGACCTTGCTCTAATTCTTCGTGCTGGTGCACTACCAGTTCAGTTAGATTTCTTAGAACAAAGAACAGTTGGACCTAACCTTGGTAACGACTCAATTCAAAGTGCAAAATTCGCATCAATCGTTGGATGTATTTTAGTATTCATCTTCGCAGTTGTTTACTACAGATTCTCTGGTGTGATCGCGATCGTTACACTTCTTCTTAACGTTCTTTTCACTGTAGCTATCTTAGTTGCAATGGAAGCGACGCTTACACTTCCGGGTATTGCAGGTATTGCTCTAACGGTTGGTATGGCCATCGATACGAACATTATTATCTTTGAGAAAATCAGAGATGAAATCAGAAAAGGTCTTTCAAGCTTCAAAGCTTACGAGATGGGATTTGATTCAGCTCTTTGGACAATCCTTGATGCCCACATTACTCAAGCAGCAGCAGGTTTCTGTCTTCTGAACTTTGGTACAGGTCCAATCAGAGGGTTCGCTGTTACTTTACTTGTTGGTATCGCGGTAACTGTTTACACGGCTTATTACGTGTCTCACATCCTATATGAACTATATATGGAGAAGACAGGTACAAAGGCACTTAGTATTTAATTTAAGTTTAATGTTGGAGTAGTTTATATGATGGAATTAATTAAACACGGGACGACGATCGATTTCATGGGAAAACGTAAATACGTTATGACTTTCTCATTGGTAATCACGCTTCTTGCCCTATATGGTATTTTTTATAAAATGGAATACGGTGTAGACTTTAGAGGGGGAGCTGAAATTCAAACTAAGTTTGAAAGAAACATCCACCTTGACGACCTACGCGGAGCACTTGATAAAGGTGGATTCCACGGAGTAAGTGTTCAGACTATCGGTGAAGAAAAAGACAACGAAGTTCTGATTAAAGTTCAGGCCGATGAAGGGTCTTTAAACGCAATCACTGAAAACGTTTCAAAAGTTTTAACAACATCTTTTGCAGATAATAAAGTTGAAGTTAGAAAAGTAGATATCGTTGGTCCAAAAGCGGGTAGTGAACTAAGAATGTCTGCTGTTAAGGCGATGTTCTGGGCGATTCTATCGATCATGGTGTACATGGCGATCAGATTCGACTTCCGTTATGCTCCAGGGGTAATGGTTTCTCTTACTCACGATATTATCATCGTGACAGGGGTTCTAGCTTTCGTTGGAACTGAATTCTCACTTCACACTGTTGCCGCACTTCTTGCGATCATTGGTTACTCAGTTAACGATACTGTTATCGTTTACGACCGTATCCGTGAGCACGAAGAAGGTGGAGATAAGAACAAATCTCTTAAGCAACACATTAACGACGCCGTTAACGATACACTTTCTAGAACAATCCTTACGTCTGTAGCGACTCTTTTCGTTGCAGCTTCAATGTACTTCTTCGGTGGTGCTGCGATTAAAGATTTCTTCTTAGCAATGTCAATCGGGATCATTTTCGGGACTTACTCATCAGTATACGTAGCAGCTTCAACAACTCTATTTATCGATGGTTTAGCGAAAAAATCAAAAAAGACGAATGCAACACAAGCTACAGTTTAATTTTTTAAAACTAGTTTTAATCATGGGCCTTCTAATTTTAGAAGGCCCTTGTTTTGCCCAGACTCCAGACCAAGAGCGCGTTGGATCTGAAAACCCTACGACCAATCCCACTATTATCGATGCTGAGAAACCAACTGAGTCACCTCAGGAAGAACACGACACTCAGGATTTAGAAAAACTTCTAAAACGCTACAATACCGATTCAGAAAAAATCTTAAAAGACGCCGACAAACTTCATAATGATACAAACACTAATGAAGTGAAAGAAAGCGAGATTGAAAGTATGCCAAGGTCGGAAGTGACTGAGGTTCATGCCCCTCGTGATGCTTTTGAAGAAGTGATTGATACGGGATTGAAGTCGAGACATAAACCGAAAGTTATCTCAAGTGACATTTCTAATTCTGTCCGTATGGCCCTTGAGCCTCTTCAGAAGTTAAGTGAAAAAGACTTACTAAAGCGATTAGATGAAAGCACAAAAGAGTCTGTAGCAAGACCCTACATGGATCAGTTCCCCAACATTACGATATTTGCAGTTCGTCTGATCAAAGATAAAGAAAGTATTCCATCAATGGCCAAAATCCTTGAAGATAAGGACCGTCTGATCTGGTTTGTGGGGGCGATGCTCTCTACTATACTGTTTGGTTTCATCTTGAAGAAAGTCATGCACAGAGAGGGGAGATCCTTCTTAAAAGCGGTCTTATACTTCTTTATCAGAATGTACATCGTCTTCGCCGTCAGAGTGGCGATTGTGTATTACTTCTATAGCGTAGAGTTCACTCCCGCTGCCAAAGTCTTTAAAGCTACATTTATGTAAATTAACTCTTAGGAACGCAACCGATGCGCTTGTCGCTGGTTTGTACGTTGGTTGGCTGCCCTGTAGGCACGTTGCCGTTAAGTGTGTTTGGAGCTCTTACCGTAAAGAGTTTTCTACCCCCTTCAGTAAGTGGATCCGCAGTTGTACTTGTCGGCCAGTAGTAGTAGATCGTTTTTGTGTTCATTGAAGCTGTATTAGCTCTAATCTTCAATCCATTTTCAATGTAGAACCCATAACTCTTAAGTGTCGACTCACGAACGAACATCGTTCCGTAAAGTGTCTTAGGAGTTGATCCATCAAGGAATGTCTCGGCCTGTTTTTCTGCCAGGTAAATCCCTTCAGTCTGATCCATGTACTCGCCTAATAGGTTTAGCAGTGGTTGATTACCAGTAAACTCAGTAGGTCCAGGACAGTATGTTTTCCCAGTTCCAGTTTCTGTAAATGGAACCATGATATACCCAAGAGGTATAGTTGTACTTGTAGTTGTCGTTGCAGTCGAAGGACGATTTGGATAACTCACAAGTCTGAATAGATCGATATCCACGCCATTCATATTATATTCAGCAGACAAGCGGTCAGATAAAATTTTATTGATCGTTAATTTATTATTGTTCACCGGTAGAGCAACAAAGCGAGTGTCGGACTTATCCCACATTGCAAATGATGTTGGAATCAATTCCATACGAGGGTAAAGAGCAGAGTCTGCACCTGGATGAAGCTGTTCATCATGACAAACAATTTGTGATTGATTGCTACCAACACTTGGTGCAACCGGTGCCGGGTCTTCGTTAGAAGCGAAGTAGTAGAAGATTCTGGCAAAAGTTGTTCTGATAATATTTCCAGAAGCATCAACTTTCCCACCGTAAGTCATACAAGTGTATTGGCTGATTGGAGTTGTTTTTAAAGCACCTAGAACATCGTTTGAATCCGTTTTTTGAACTTGTCTGTTGATCTGGAATTCTTTTGATTGAGCACCAGAACCAGTTTTTGTTTCAACCAGTTTTAAGATCCATGTGCGGTTAACCGCAAGTGATAAAATGTTTACGTTGAATGAGTTTGATCCGGCCGTTGTGTTAGCAGGAAGAGTGATTGTGTTTAGCCCGTCAGTTGCTACAACTGAACAATTTGGATTTGTATCATCATCAGCTAGCTGAACAGTACACCAGTTATGAAGGTTTCCAAGTTTAGTGTTCAATGCGATTTCTGTACCCATGAGTGTATTAACATAAAGGATGGGTTGATCACTTGGTGTCTTTAATGCACAAAATGCATCACAGTTATTAATGATGTCTGATTTTCCATTAATACATGAACAGAAGTCACTCTTAATATCAATCGCATTTGTTGGTCGTGTTTCAACTGTTACATCCGGCATACAAAGATTTGCAGAGCCGTTAACAATAGTAAGAAGGGCCGTATTACCGTCAGTCACCAGGTCAGTTTTTACTTTTGCTAACTCGGCAGTCGTCGCAAGGTGAAATCCTGCTACAGTCGCAGAGCCTGCTGAACATGAACTCGTACAAGTGTCATAAGGAGAGGTGTAGTTTAAGTAAGTCGCTCCACAACCTTCTTCATTTCCATCTACGACAGAAAAGTCTTTAACAACTCCACGCTTTTTCGCTACTGATGCATCACCAATACACGAAGACGCTACTACCATCATTGCGGCAATAGAAAGAGTTGATAAAATAGTGTGCAGGCCTTTTATCTTAAACATGGGATTTTCTGGTTCTCCTACTTACTTAATCGACTTCTTATAGTGAAACTTTAATCCTTTTATATCGTTACTCTTATTTTAAAGCGGTTCATGACAGGGTCTGAGAGTATTTCGATGCTGAATTTTTTAGCAGTTATTTCTGGTGTTTATAGGCGCTATAATAAGAAGTTATTTATTTTGAATTGCCATTATTTAGAGGCAAAGGATTATGACAAGAATCTTACTTCACAGGCAGTAGAGGAGAGATAGTGTCTAAACTTTTGACAGTGGTGTTTGTAGCATTGTGCTCTTTGATGAGTAGAGAAATCGCCTGCCAGTTTAGCGGCCCGACACTTTCTTCATCAATAATAAGATGGTGGAATTTATTTTTTAATTTTGTTTTTTCAGATGAATTTGAAAACTCATAAATAGACCAATTGGTTAAATTGTTCACATCAATTATTGAGCGAAGCCCTGCAGGACTCACCAATTCATCATCAGGATCTATAATGATTAATGTCGGAGTATCACTCCCTTTGATACCGGATTTTTTCACCGAATCAATTGAATCAAACATTGAGTTGTAGGCAATCATCGGTGTGCCCTTACAGTTGGCCCTGTAGTCTTCTTCATTAAAGCTAGGGACAAGATATTTTGGTCCAAAAACATTGAGCATTTTAACCATATAACTCTTCATCGTTATCGCCGCCGCTGGAGCAAAATAAATTATGTGATCATACTTTACATCGGCTTCAGGGAAATTATTCATCAGATCCATATTAAGTACGCCACCTAAAGAGTAGCCTACATAATTTAAGGGAAGACCGAGAAGATCTGCTCTTTGTCTTGCTTCACAATATCCATTGAAAATGTCTTGAATCCAATCCGGCCTGGTAACATTTTTAAATTCCTCTTCATTTCCTCTATGGCCTTTTAATGAAATTCTTAAAACCTCAGAACCATCATCAGATAATAGTTTTCCAATAGAGTCCATTTTTTCAGGCGCGAAATTTAATCCATGAACAAGAAGTGAAACCGAAATTGGTTTTGCTTTAGCGGAAGGAATCCATTTATTAAATTTACTTGATTCAAATTTTTCAGGGCATTTAAGTTTTAATTCTTCACCGGCCGCTGTGAAACATCCAAAGCTAGTGAGAATAAAAATAAGAAAAAAAGAAAAGCGGTGATTCATTCGTTGCCCTAAGCTTCGCGTTCAATGCTTTTCGTAAACGTAGGCCTTAATCTTAAGTGCTATAAAGATAATATGTTTTAAATAATGTTTATCGGCCGTATAGATCTTGTTCGTGTTGCGTCTTCGCAGATTACTGCGCATTTTTACTTAAAATACAAACATTTCCTAGTTGCTTAAATAATTTTAGCAACTTAGACTAGTAGTATGCGCTTAAGATTAGCTAACTAAAGTTTTTCGAGACTCTAACCGATAGAGATCACACAAAGTTAAAAAAAATCCTGAAGGAGATACGGCCATGACGAAGGCAGATTTAATTGCAGCTCTTGAAAAACAAGCGAACCTTACTCACAAGCAAGCTGAAACAATTATCAATATCACTTTTGATAGCATGATTAAGGCCCTATATGAGGACGAGAGAATCGAAATCAGAGGTTTCGGATCATTCGCTAATAGAAATTATAAAGCGTACGAAGGACGTAATCCTAAGACTGGGAAAATCGTAAAAGTACCACCGAAGAAAGTTCCATTCTTTAAAGTTGGTAAGGAACTTAAAGAGATGGTTGATGAAGGTAAAGATAAGTACGTGATCCGCGAAGCTTAATAGCGAAAAAATGCGAAGCATTTTTACTTGTTAATTAAGAGTTCGCTATTACTAATACCTTATAAATACATTGACAAAATAAGGGATTTTTTGCAAAATCCCTTTAATCATTTTTCATTGGAGACGTGCCAGAGCAGTCCAATGGAACGGTTTGCAAAACCGTAAAGCCGGCGGTGCGAATCCGCCCGTCTCCTCCAAATGGAAAAATGTTAAGTTGATGTATCGGCTGCTCTACTTCAAAAACTCTCTCTTATTAAACGCTTAGGTTTCAATGGCTTAAGCAAGATCCAAAAAGTCATTCTGTCTCTAACTGTCTCACACTTTCACTGATGGGCTTAATTGTGCTTACTTTTGTGCTTACAAAAAATCTTATGAATTTTAGTAAGCACAATGTGTAGTTTTAGCCGTTTTTTACTACCTACACGCGTGTAGCCTGAGATTTTTATTAGGCTATACGCTGTGTGGTTTTTAACAACGTTTTAAACACATCAGGAGAGTTACATGAACGAAAATTTATTGAAAAGAAATCGTAAAATTGAATTAAGTAAAGAGGCCATTGCACTAAAGAAGATGAGGGAGTTTCGTTCTAAGTCAGTTCGAGATGTAGGAGACCTATTAAAAATCTCCTTCACAACTGTAAGTCATATGGAAAATGGTAGGGCCGTGATTCATGAAGGTTACTTAGAAAAATTTTTAGCTGTGCTTGAATTTAGCCTGGAAGACTTTAATTGTTTTGTTCAAGGAAAATTTAAAGATGAAGGCTTACGTTTAAAGTGCTTGAGGCTTGTTGAAGAAATTGAGCCATCTAAGCTTGAAAAACTGTATGCCATTATCAATGTAATTTAATACTGGAATAAATATATGACTATCGTTAAAAAATTAGAAGATATTTTGGAAGAGAAAAATTTAAGTGTGGCCGGTTGAGATTTAACTACCGTTCTTTAGAAGTTAAATCTCAACTAACTTAGGACAGAGGTTTAGAAAAGGCTGAGTTCTTATATGGCTCCACTTTTTACGTCAGCTGTTACTGTGTTACGAAGGCTGAATTTTATGAACAAAATTAATGCTATTAGCACAGCAATAGCTGAAAAGATGACCATCATTCCAAAGTTTGAAGTATTCCCTAGTATTGAAGCAACTAGAAATAATACTAGTGTTGCCATACTTGTAGTTGAGTTAGCTATGCCATTTACCTCACCGCGTTTATCCTTGGGGATTAATAGTTGGCGTAATTCTGTTTCACCGATACTAAATCCATAAAGACCTATGCGAGAAAAAAGAATTAATACTAAGAAGATGTAAATATTATCTAAATAATAAAAACTAATAACTGATGCTAGAATACATATAAATTGAAATTGGATAAATATTTTACTAGTACTAACCAGACCCTTCTTTTCTTTTATAATGGAAAATAAAAAAGTTGGAATCAATCCAAAAAATGCCCCCAAGCCTCTAAATAGACCGATAGTCATTTCAGATACTCTAGCACCATCTTTCAAGTAGCTTGTTAAAAGAACACCGTGAGGGCTTAAAGCTGATAACCATAGAAATGCATAAGAAACTATAACTAGAGCATAAGGTTTGTTTTTTAATTTTTTCATTGATTCAAAGAAAACCGTTAAAAAATTAATTGAGGGTACAGGGACCGAAATTTTTTCTTTGTAGGAAGCTGAGTTCTGAGTTGCCTTTAATAAATAATATTCAGGCATAAAAGTTAAAAGATTTAAGATAGCTACGATTGTAAATCCCCAGAAATCAGTCTTGTCTGAGAAAAGAGAAAAGACTAATCCAGTGAATATTGGAGCAGTTACTTCAGTTAATAAATCAAGTCTTTTAAGCCTACTATTAAATGTAGTTAATTCACTCTCAGGCAACACATCTACAGCAAGATCAAATCCTACAGATATATCCATTAAAGAAGATCCTAAATTTGAAATAGCACTGAAGATTGAAAGTAAGAAAAGGATTAAAACATATTGGGGTAAACTGAAATTTGCACCCTCGGTCTGACCTATGAACAAAGATATAATAGCAAGCCACATAAATATCATTGCAATTGTTTGAGATCCAATACCTAATTTATAGATGTTGATTCTTTTATTGTTATCAATTCTTCTGGCTACAGATGGTCCAATTAAAATTTGAGCTAGTTTTGAAAATAAGTATACTAGAGCAATTAACTGCATTTTTCCCGGAAAGATCTGGATAAGTACAAGTGGAACTGCAAAATCCCATGCTTGATCTCCAAAACGAGTCAAAAACCTACTGAGTAAAATCTTAAATTGCATTGACATCCTAACCCCCTGGGGGGGATAATAAACTAATGAATGAAATAAAACAACATGCTTCTCATAAAGGAATTATCTTGAGACTTAAAAAAGCTCATGGTCATTTGGCAAAAGTAATCCAGATGATGGAAAATCAAGAGAAATGCTTGAAAGTATCTCAACAACTATATGCTGTTGAAAAGGCAATTACTCAGGCTAAGAAAGCTGTTATTCACGATCACATTGAGCATTGCTTGGAAGAAAGTAACGGCAAAAGTAAAAAGAATGATTTAAATGAATTTAAAGAAATAACAAAATACCTTTAGGATCTTTTTTGATTTTAACTTTAAAAAAAATCAACTGCATCGTTATTTCATGCTTCATGATTGTTGTGATGTCTTGTTCTTTTTTTATATCTGTTAAATACTTTTCAGATGATTTAGCGACTTTAGAATCCCATAATGTCTTTCTTGCTTCCCATTTAAATTACCATGAAAGAGATAGCCATCATAAAGATCTTGATTCAGAAGACGAAGTATCTATTGGCCATTCTCACACGCACAGACATAGTGAAGGTGAGGAAGAGCATACTCACAAACATGTTAATGTTGTTACATTTTCAGAAGTGATTCTTTTTCAGTCAAATTCACTTTTTATTCTTTCTCTCGATATTTTTCAATCAATTCCTAAGACATATGCTCATCTTTTTTCGGATTCATATACTTTAGAAATCCTCAGACCACCTATCTATTCTTAGATTTTATTAAATTAAATTTTATTTATCTAAGGAGAATAGATGAAACTTCTACTATCAGCATTTTTAATGCTGGCGAGTCCCAATATTTGGGCCCATGGTATATCTGCCGCCGATAAGCAAGCTATGCTTGAAGGTGGATACCTAAAATACATGTGGCTTGGTACAACTCACATGCTTACTGGCTATGATCATTTACTATTTATTTTTGGAGTTATTTTCTTTTTATCAACTTTCAAAGATATTGTTAAATTCATAAGTGTTTTTACTTTTGGTCATTGTATAACTTTAGTGTTTGCAACATTTTACAAAATCACTGCAAATTATTATCTGATTGATGCAGTTATCGCGATGAGTGTTATGTACAAAGGCTTCGAAAACATTGATGGATTTAAAAAGTATTTCCATTGGCAACCACCAAGTTTGTTAAAAATGGTTTTTGCCTTTGGATTAATACATGGATTTGGTCTTTCGACACGACTTCAGCAATTGCCATTAGGAGATGATAAGCAATCTATGTTGTTTAGAATTCTCTCATTTAATGTTGGAGTTGAACTCGGCCAGATTATAGCATTGACTGTAATGCTTATCTTTTTAAAAGGATGGAGAAAGACTTCTTCATTCCAGAAATTCGCTTATGCTGCCAATATTGCATTAATTGCTGGAGGTATTTATCTCTTCAATATGCAAATGCATGGATATTGGCATAGCTCTGATCCAGCTGCATTTCCACTAAATCAAGATGATCACACTCATATTCATACTGACTGGAAAGCTGAAGAGATGAATACACATTAACAATTAATTCTTAAGGAGAATTTATGAAATCATTACTACTATTATCTGTACTAGTTTTCTCACATTCAATTTTTGCAAGTGGAAATCATTATCACCCAAAAAAGATTTTAAAATGTTCTGGTGAATGTATGGAATCACAAATTAAAAAAGTTGTTCCAGAGGCATTAGATGTGTTAGTTAAGGCCAAAGAAGTTAAAGAGCAATGGAAGTCAATTCCTATAGAGCAAATTGAAAAAAGAAAATTCGCAAAAGGGGATGAGTGGGTTGTGATTCTTTTTAATAAGGATGAATCTGATACAGCAAGACAACGTCTCTATATGTTTATCTCTCTCGATGGTTGGCTAAATGGTGCTAACAATTCAGGGAACTAGTATGACAAAATTTATATATCACTTTTTAAATTCTGTAGCATTCGCTTCTCCAGGAAGCGGTCATTCGCACGCTGATGAGGATGCATTGGCCTCTAAGATTATTGGTATAGTTGTTATCCTCGTTATTTCAGGTATTGGATTTTTGTTCATATCTAAAAAGAAGAAGTAGTTAGATCTTTACTCCGACCAGGATTGATCTTGGTCGGTTTAATTTTTTTGCTACGTTTTTTCAATAATAAAGACATTAGGATCATTACCAATTTTCATGTGAATTCGAGTTTCTTTTTGATAGAATCTGTTTACACAACAATATCTTGATAATAAAAAGGCTAAAGCAAAATAAAATGTTTTAGCCTTTTGACTTATTGAACGTTAATAACTCCACTAGTTATATTAATTCCACAAATAAAATTAACTTTACCTTTTTTAGTTTACCAATATTTGTTGTCACGGTTTTATTCAAAGTAATTTCCTTTTTTATTTTTTTGCGCTGAGAAAAATCTACTGCAATCTAAAAACCATGATTGAAATTACGAAAGAAAAAGTTAACTTAACCAAAGATATTATGGATCGAACATTTTTCGAATTTAGAATTGGACTGAAAGATGCCTTATCCTTAAATGAAGCGTAGATGAGTATCTAGAAGCTAGAGAAGTTTTAATTGAGCATCAACTCGAGTATATCCTTAGCGTTGAAGAAGCAAACGCGTCCACTTTAACTAATTATAATAGATATTGCAGGTGTTTAGGGGATGTCACAATTCCTTTAAGTGTGTCGTATTCCTTATGTTGATACCCGTGGGGGGTATGTGCAAGGAGAAATAAAATGTATGAATTTAATGTAGAAGGAATGACCTGTAGTAGTTGTGTGAATAGTATTAGAAACGCTGTGAAGTCCTTAGATGCAAATGCTGAGGTAAACGTGGATCTAAAGAGTCAGAAGGTTAAAGTACACAGCGAAAAGAAAAAGTCTGAAATCGCATCAATTATTGAAGAAGCTGGTTACTCAGTACTTGATTCTTAAAAACTGATAAAAAGAAGGTAAAAATGAATACTGCAAATATTGAAGCCAATGTAAAAATTAATGGAATGACCTGTGCCAGCTGTGTGAACAGGATTGAATCACAAGTCAAAAAAGTCGAAGGTGTTATTGACGTAAATGTAAGTTTGGCAACTGAAACGGCAAAACTGACTTTAAGAGATAATACTTCCATTAAAGCTTCTTTATCAGCTATAGAAAAAAGCGGGTATGAAGTTGCTACAAAGGAAAAAGAATTTGCAGTGGAAGGTATGACCTGCGCTAGTTGCGTGAACCGTATTGAATCTGTATTGCTAAAAGAGCAAGGTGTGATCAGCGCTTCAGTCAATCTTGCTACCGAAAAAGCAAAGATAAAATATGTCGATGGCTTGCTTAATGAAGAAGATCTCATTCGAATAATTGCTAAAGCTGGATATAAAGCATCTAGGCCTAAAACTAATATCAATGAAGAAGTTGATGAAAAAGAAAAGTTATTAAAGAAAGAATTTTTTAAATTATTAATCGCGACCTTGCTTTCAGCTCCATTAGTTCTTCCGATGATTTTTGAGCCTTTCGGATATGATTTCATGCTTAAGGGATGGCCCCAATTAATTTTGGCGACACCTGTTCAATTTTGGCTTGGAGCTCGATTTTATAAAGCTGCATGGAAAGCCGTTAAAGCACGTTCTGGAAATATGGATTTGCTGGTTTCACTCGGTACATCTGCCGCTTATGGATTAAGCTTGTATCATTTATTTCTGTACGGGGAGCATGCCGGCCATGAAGGATTAGGACCACTTTACTTTGAAAGTTCAGCGGTTGTTATTACTTTGGTGCTTTTAGGAAAATATCTTGAATCAAAGGCCAAGCAACAAACATCGGCTGCAATAAAAGCACTACAATCGCTAAGACCGGATATCGCCAGAGTAAAACGTGGAATTAACAATGAAGTTGAAATGTCGATTGATGACTTAAATCTCGGAGACATCGTTGTCGTACGTCCGGGAGAAAAAATACCGGTTGATGGAATTATTATAGCGGGCTCAACACAAGTTGATGAATCATTTATTACAGGTGAAAGTTTACCCGTCGTAAAAAATATTAAAGACGCTGTCACTGGCGGCTCAGTCAATGTTGATGGACTAATTGAAATTGAAACATCAGCCCTAGGCGCGGAAACAACCCTCGCTAGAATTATCCGACTTGTAGAAAACGCTCAATCAGCGAAGGCCCCAATTCAACGTTTAGTTGATAAAGTAAGCGCGGTGTTTGTTCCAATCGTCATAGTTATAGCGTTACTGACTATTCTCGGGTGGGGATTGTACTCCGGCAATTGGGAGCAGGCGCTGATTAACGGAGTCGCTGTTTTAGTCATCGCATGTCCATGTGCTCTTGGATTGGCAACCCCAACATCAATCATGGTTGGGACAGGATTAGCCGCGAAGGTCGGAATTCTTATTAAAGATGCTGAAGCACTTGAAGTGGCCCATTCTGTAACTGTCGTAGCATTTGATAAGACTGGGACTTTAACGGTCGGAAAACCGGAGTTAGCGAAAATACTTACGCACGAAAAATCCGAATACGAGCTTGTAAGAATTGCTAGTTCAATTCAAAGTGGGAGTGAACACCCATTAGCAAAAGCCGTTATTGAAAAGGCGGCAATGATGAATTTAGCGTTTGATCCGAGTAATGATGTTAAAGCACTTGCTGGTAGAGGATTGGAAGGAACTGTTGATGGAGACAAACATATCATTGGAACTAAAAGATTAATGCAGGAAAAATCAATCGACGTTTCTATTTTTACTGATGCTGCAACTCTTTATGAACTTGATGGCCACACAGTTTCATACGTTGCGAATGAAAAACAAAATAAAGTTATAGGACTTCTGGCATTCTCAGATCAAATTAAGGGCACAGCTAGGGAGACAATCAGACAATTGAATGCGTTAAATATAAGAACAGTGATGATTACCGGTGACAATAGCGGAGCGGCCAAAAAAGTGGCCAACGCTTTAAATATTTCAGAATTTCGTGCAGAAGTTTTGCCACAAGATAAATCCAAAATTATCGAAGAGCTAAAAAGTACAGGTGAGATTGTCGCAATGGTTGGGGATGGCATCAATGATGCTCCGGCGTTGGCAGCTGCTCATGTCGGAATTGCAATGTCTACTGGTACTGACGTGGCAATGCATACTGCCGGAATAACACTTATGAGAGGTAACCCACTCCTTATTCCTGATGCCTTGGAGATTTCTAGAAGAACTTATCAAAAGATTAAGCAAAACCTGTTTTGGGCGTTTATTTACAATATAGTTGGTATCCCATTAGCGGCATTTGGATTATTAAGTCCAGTGATTGCAGGAGCGGCCATGGCCTTTAGTAGTGTCAGCGTAGTGACTAATGCACTGATGCTTAGAAACTGGAAACCAAAAAGTAAGTAGTAAGAAGGACATGTCGAAAGGATTGCAGTGTTACGATCTCTACATCATGTCTTTAGTTTCAGTTTGATCTCTAGCTAAAACTATTGTCAGTGATACAAATCAAAGCAAGTTGTCACGTTTTTGACTTAGCCAACGTATATAGAGTAATTTAGAGTAGAGCTTAAACAAGGAGAGGATTCGTGCGATCAAAAATTATCAAAAATACATTTCTAATGGCATTTTTAGTTACTGTTTTACCAACGAATCTTTATGCATTTCATACAATTACTGAAATTTTAAATAATAATAAACTCATAATTTGTAAAGATTATGATCAAGTGAAAACAGATCAAAAAGTTGAGGTCTATACAAGAAAATTTTCGAATAATAGGAGAGGTACAGAGCTTGAGAAAACTGAAGAATTCATTCTCCCTAAAGCAGGACAACAGATAACTCTTCATCACAACGAGCTTCATTCAACAAGTAAATTTTTCCCAACCACGCACACTGAGATCCTAGGGACAGCTACAGTTGTCAATACCAAAATCGCAGGAGAGGCGAGAGTCGTTAAACAAGTTTCAAAGAACAAGCGAGAGACTGTTGAAAGAAAGACTGAGATTATAACTGAACAAGACGAAGCAAAAATTTTAAAAAACTGCTTTGTTGCCGTGCTTGACAAGGAAATTAAACTTAAAGATGTAACGAGTATTTCATTCTAAAAGGTAAATAGCACAGGGAAGTGCTATTTATTACTAAAAATGTTGTATATTTCATCTGGCGAAAGTGAAATTTTTTCCATTGAGTTGATTTGATTACTCAATAATCTGACCGTGCAAAATTTTCCAGCAGGACACACTCCCATACATTCAGAAAATTGCAGTAAAGTTTTTGTAGATGAGTTAGCTAGCTTTAAAATTTTATTTATTTTGTCATTTGATCGATCATTGCCAAACTGTTCGCCGCAATCTTTACATAAAATTAATACATCCATAATCACCATCTTGTTCAAAAAAGAAATGATATCACATTTAGATATTGTTCTGAAGTGTATTTCTATAAAGTTGATATCGTAATTTTAAAAATCGAAGCTGAATTTAGCACCAACTATCATAGTGATAAGAGCTTAGACTTATTTTTTATATGGCTAAAGCATAAGAATTAGAGAATATGATTTAAATCATAAGTTTATAAATATATTTTAATTAGCATTTTCATCCTAGATCCCTGATAATCTCAATTGATTTTAAAGTAAGCATAAACTTAGGAGTTATTTATGAAAGCAAAATTATTGACAAGTATTTCAGCAATTACACTTATGGGATTGACCTCGATTTCAGTTCTTTCACAAGAAGTCGTTGATCAATCTCACCAAGATCATCATCCTGATTCAAAGACAATGCCTAACAAAAATATTGATATGAAAATGAATAGCAAAGAAATGAACGGTATGAAATTTGAAGGAAAAGATGGAGTAATGAATAAGGAAGAAATGACTAAAATGAACCTAATGATGAAAGATTGCATGAAAATTCATAATGATGCCAAAATGTGCGATCAAAAATTAATGAAAAAAGAAAAGAGTAAAAAAAATTAGGTCTCACAAGTCTTTCTGGTGAATTAAAAAGGTAGCACACAGAACTTTAGTAAATCATTTTTTATAACAATTTAGGAATATATCGATGAGGGAAATAAGTTAATAATAACTTGCTTGGCGTCTTTTCACATTGTCGATTAGTGCATGATCAAGCATTTATTCGAATCAGCTTTGTGATTTAATAATTTATTAGCGATCCAAGAGATAGAGGACAAAACCTACTGTCCAGAATATCGAGGGGACTAATAACATCCATTTAAAATCGGAGTGCAGTGAAAAATTAATAGCACTCATTAATAAAACAGACAATGCGCCAGATAAAGCGATGGCCCATGACGTACCTTTCAATCGTTGCGGTATAGCAATAGAAGCAAGAAAAAGAATGAGCACACCAGTACTCGCCATAAATCCGCCCATAACGATGAACACTTTTTTCAACCAACTCTCAAGACCAGGTAGAGCTGTCTGAATTTCAGTGAGGGACGCTCCCATGAAACGCGGGTCTTCCGGCAAAAGTGGAGGCCTGAAGGCAATAAAATAAAATCCCAGACCAACTAGCCAGACTCCGCTGGTACTAAACATCCATCTTGAGGCGTGGCATTTTTTTCTAACTACGTTCATGGTCTTAATGTCCTTGGTGGAGACTAAAGGTATCAAAGTTCTATGAATAATATAACTGCCGCTGGTTATACTTACATAGATTTTCCCATTAAAGTAAATCTGAAAACTGACTCTTTATGGTGGCAATGTTATCGATCGTGATGTGAAGGGTCTTCACTCCATTGAAGACAGGTAACACTCACTAAGGCGATTGTAATGCCCGCCCATTGAATCATTGTTACTCGTTCGTCGAAAATAAACAGACCCAATAAGAGAGATGTTGGTGGACCGAGCATTGTTAGAGCAGTAAGTGAAGTCACGTCGATTCTCTTTAAAAGCCAGTTCCAAATAAAAGATCCTCCGGCCGAACTAATGACGGCCAAATAGATTAAACTCCAAAGTGCTTTGTCTGTTGGTCTAAAATAATATGGTCTCTCGAAAATTATCGCGGCAACAACTAGTGGGATGGAGCCGAGAAGAAATTGCCAAGTAGTGAGAGTCAAGGCGTGCATTTGACCGCTCAATCGTTTGGCCACAAGACTACTGATAGCAAGTCCTACGGATGCAAGTAATGCGATCAGAGAGCCTCCTAGTGTGCCTACACCTTCACTTTTTCCAACGATGACAAGTAGAAGACCTAAAAATCCAATGCCTAGACACATCCATCGCCATAAAGTTTGTTTTTCATTCAGGAAAATAACGGCTAAAGGCGCGATTAAAATCGCCTGGGAGTTACCTAGAATACTTGCGATTACCGATCCTTCAATAGGTACACTTCCGAACATTCCCCACAAAGCTAAAGAAGTTCCCGTCAATGCACTGACTGCAAGCCACGGCCAAGTATTACTAGGAGGTTTTAAGCAACCTCCTAGCGTTGATAAGATCAATAAAACAATCCCTGCAAGAAGTGCACGGATCGCGGCGAATGTCAGTGGTTCATTACCAAGTGAAGATAATTTTATCGTGACGAAACAAGTGCTCCAAATCAGGACGACACCAATACCAAGTGATATGGTTGTAGCGCGCGATTGAAATCGTGCCTTCACCCTCACTCAGTCCAATCGTTTCAGATTGTCTTTAACTCCACCTAAATCGAGTGCTGGGTTAGGAGGTATTGTTAGGATATAATTTTTCATTTTTTGTGTACCGATCAAATTCCATTTTTTATTTTTTGAAAATCAAACAACCATATAATACTGAGCAAGATCAAGGCCATTTGGCATACTCCCTGCAGGTATGAAGTTCATTCGTGTTTATGTATCTACTTTATTTAAGACATGGATGATGTTGAGACAAAGTGCCTCAGTAGTGGGACTTTTTTGAGCAAGAAGATTTTTGATGAATTTAGAATATTAAAGGAACTCTCGTATGTGGCCAGATATTAGATAGGAGATGAAATGGAAATACATAAGCATGATCAAGGAGCAAATCAAAATTACGAATCCTGGTTTAAAAGGCATCGCTGGATAAGCTATGTAGCACTTGTCGTTATAGCCTATTATTTGCTCACAGAACATCGTGAGCATATCATTTCGTATCTTCCATATTTTATATTCGCATCCTGCCTTCTGATGCATGTTTTCATGCATGGTGGGCACCATCATCATAACAATAGACAAAAACCAACAGAGGAAAATAAATCATGAACCACTCGGCGGGATCAGCTTATGGGCTTTGGGGCATCGCCCTTATCAATGCACTTATTTTTATTTTCTTTGCTTTTGGTTTTTTTAAACCACATAGCAAGAGAGACTGGCGAACATTTAGTACATTCTCCGCTTTTATTGTTGCACTCTTTGCAGAGATGTATGGGTTTCCATTAACAATTTATCTTCTATCGGGATGGCTTTCCAAGCAATATCCACAAATCGATTTTTTCACTCACGATAGTGGGCACTTGCTACATACATTACTTGGTCTCAAAGGAGATCCTCACTTTAATATTCTCCATATCGTGAGCACTATATTCATCGTTGCAGGGTTTTGGCTTCTATCAACATCATGGCAGGTACTCTATAAGGCGCAAAAGGCAGGCACACTTGCCACGAACGGTCCCTATCAACATGTACGCCATCCACAATATGTTGGCTTCGTATTAGTTATGATTGGATTTTTATTTCAGTGGCCGACCTTGGTGACTCTAATTATGTTTCCTATCTTGGTTTGGACTTATGTTCGACTTTCTATTAGAGAAGAAAAGGACGTTGAGCTTGAGTTTGGAGATGCTTACAGAAAATATGCACAAGTGACTCCACGATTTTTTCCACATCTAGGAGAGCTCAAGGGATCACATAAAACCCTTGAGCCAAAACATTAACGAAGATTATATTCTTAAATCTTAGTGGATTTTAACCTCAACGCATTTACGATTACGGATACAGAGCTTAAACTCATTGCGGCCGCAGCTATCATGGGATTTAAAAGAATTCCAAAAAAAGGATAGAGAACACCGGCCGCGACGGGGACGCCAATAACGTTATATATAAAAGCAAAAAAAAGATTTTGTTTGATATTTTTAAGGGTGGATTCGCTCAATGAGCGGGCCCTGACTATTCCCATGAGATCTCCTTTTAACAAAGTCACTCCAGCACTATTCATCGCAACGTCAGTTCCTGTACCCATTGCAATGCCAACTTGAGCTTGTGCCAGTGCTGGTGCATCGTTGATTCCATCTCCGGCCATCGCTACAAACTTCCCTTCTTTCTGCATAGTTTTTATAATCTCAGCTTTCTTTTGAGGCAATACATCCGCGAAAAAAGAATCAACTCCAATTTTTCTCATAACTGCTTGTGCTGTTTTTGCATTATCTCCAGTAATCATAACAATTTTTATTCCAAGATCTTGGAGAGTTTTAATAGCAATTTGGCTGGTCTCTTTTATTGGGTCGATGACACCCAGAAACCCCGCAAATTTATTATCAATAGCTACGAACATAACTGTCTGGCCATCCTCTCGAAGTAAATCCATTTCTTTTTCAAAGTTTTGATAGTTAATAGAAAGATCTTCCATTAAGGCCTTATTTCCAACGGCAATTTTTTGATTACCTATTTGAGCGAGAAGTCCTTTACCGGTAATAGAAGAAAATCCCGTAACTTCAACAAGAGCAACTTTTTTTTCCATCGCTCCTGCCACGATGGCCGTTGCAAGTGGATGCTCACTTGCTTTTTCAAGACTAGCAGCAAGGGAAAGTAGTTCATTGTCGCTCAAAGTACCTACACTTTTAACTATAATCAGTTTTGGTTTTCCAACTGTCAGTGTTCCGGTTTTATCAACCACAAGAGTGTCAACTTTCCTCATTTGTTCAATGGCCTCTGCATTTTTGAAGAGAACTCCCATGCTTGCTCCACGTCCAGTTGCAACCATGATTGACATTGGTGTTGCAAGCCCCAGAGCGCAAGGGCATGCGATGATAAGTACTGCAACTGCATTAACAATGGCGTGTGCTAGTTTTGGATCAGGACCAACTAGGCCCCAAATAATTCCTGTAATAATTGCGATAAGGATAACAATTGGAACAAAGTATCCTGATACGGTGTCGGCGAGTTTTTGAATTGGTGCACGAGAGCGTTGTGCCTCTGAGACCATTTGAACAATTTGGGCAAGCAGAGTGTCCTTTCCAATTTTTTCTGCTTTCATTATGAAACTACCAGTGGCATTCATGGTAGCTCCCAACACTTTTGCACCAGGTGTTTTTTCTACTGGTACCGGCTCACCCGATACCATTGATTCATCGACAGATGATTGCCCGGATATAACAACACCGTCCACTGGAATTTTTTCTCCCGGCCTGACACGAAGCTGATCGTTAATAGCAACTTGCTCAAGAGGAATATCAACTTCCGCTCCATCACCATTAATTCGCCTTGCTGTTTTAGGTGAAAGTCCTAATAAAGATTTAATGGCAGCACTTGTCCGGTCTCGAGCTTTTAGTTCTAAAACTTGTCCAAGTAGGATAAGTGTAACGATCACTGCTGCTGCTTCAAAATAGAGTCCGACTTCTCCAGTCATGGAATCTTTAAATGAATCTGGAAAAATTTTAGGAAAAAAAACAGCAATTAAGCTATATCCATAGGCCACACCGGTTCCGAGTCCAATTAGAGTAAACATATTCAAACTTTTGTTTTTTAGAGACTGCCAAAATTTAACGAAGAAGGGCCATCCACCCCATAAAACGACAGGGGTAGCGAGAATAACTTCTATCCATTTCATATTTTGGATTAAACCAGCTTGATGAATAAAATGTCGTCCACCCATTGTTATAAAAAGAAGTGGCAAACTTAAAACAGCGCTGACGAAGAATCTTTTAAGCATCGAAAGATATTCTGTATTATCTTCCTCACCGTTTTGGATTTCTACTGGTTCGAGTACCATCCCACAGATAGGACAATTACCTGGGCCAACTTGGCGAATCTGGGAGTGCATGGGGCAAGTGTATTCTAAATTACTTTGTGAAACTGATTTATGGTGAATATGATTATGAGGTAGATGAGCTTCCATTTAAATTCCTAAATAAGTGCAAACTTGCAGTGATTTTTAATTTTATAGAATAATATTTATAAAACTATGATGTACATCACAATTTGCAACTAATAATTCAATAGTGAGATGCCATTGTTTTCTAATTATCCTTGAATAATGGAAACACAGAACTTCTTTATTTCATTCCTATTATTCAAAATTGCTAAAATTATTTTTTCATATTGTTCATCAAGTCTTTACATTTATTCATACTCATTCCTTTTTCACATTTCTCCATAATTTCTTTATGGCACATTTTATCGTCTTCTTGCTTTGCCATGCATTCTTTCATCATCGTATGCATTTTATTCATATCCATATTTTTGGTTTCCATTCCATTCATTTTATTCATTTTATTCATTTCTTTGTCAGCGGAAAATGTAATGGATGAGAACAGTATCGCAAGTGCAAAAGCAAGCTTCAAGTGTAGGTGGTTTAAATTTCCTATTTTCATTTTATCTCCAATTTTGATCCATTCATTAGGAAAGGATAGTTAGTGTTTCATATTTATTTCATTCGATGATTTCATCTCAGGTAATTTAATTGCAATATTGGATGATGAGGTAGCAGTCGGCGTATATCGTGAATAACTAATTCCATTAGGCTTGATCCCGGTAGGAGTAGATGCCACAATTTTGAGTGTTTTAAGATCAAGGATCGCAATCGTGTTTTCATACATGTTAGTGATGTATGCAAATCGACTTAAGGATTCAATCACAACACCGTGTGCTCCCTTGCCTGTATTTACAGTTTTTACAACAGTAAACGTTTTAATATCGACAATGCTAGTAGTTGTACTTGGGTTTTGTTCAGTTCCTTGATTGGCCACTAATATATATTTATTATTTGGACTAACAAAAACTTGAATTGGCCCTACACCTACAGCTACTTTTGCGATTGTTTTTTTACTAGAAACATCAATTTTTGCTAAAACATTCTCTGCATTTAATGAAACATATGCATACTTTCCATCAGGTGAAAACCCTACTTGCACGGGTTTTTTTCCAACTTCAATGTCAGCAATTTTTTTATTTGAAGCTGTTTCAATAACACTAATTGTTGTACCACTTGCATTCGCGACATAGATCCATTTGCCATCAGGACTAGTGCGCAATCCATGCGGTTGCTTACCAGTAGGGATTGTTGAAATTGCCTTCATTGTCCTTACATCGATTATCGAGACAGAATTATCTTCGCCGTTTGTCACGTAAACACTTTTTCCATCTGGTGAAATGATTATGTGTGCAGGCATTTTCCCTGTGGCCACAACTCCTTTGAGAGCATATGTCTTAACATCGACGGCGATTGCTAAGGCCTTATGACCACTGACTATCCAAACGGTTTTATTATCCGGTGAGACTTGCAGATTATGAGGGCTTTCAATTTCCGTAAGTGTAGTGAGTACTTTATTATTTCTAGCATTAATAATTGTTATACTATTGTCATCTTCGTTCGCTACCCACACGCTGCCTTCGATACTCTTATCATTTGCAAGCGCATTTACGATTGTGAATACAACTACAAAAATAATAAAGTTTTTTAGTTTTTGTATGACTAGTAAATTAATTTTCCTATATTTCATCACAGTATCTCCATATAAAAACAAAATTGTAAAATTGACTTTGTTGAATTGTAATTTGGTTTGCCAAGTAACTTCTTGGACTAAGACTTGCAATATTGAAACCAACAAAACTTAATATAGGAGATAATTATGCAAGTTCAACAAACGGAAACGAATTCAAAAAAACAAAAAAATCCTGAAATGGATCAATGTATTCAAAATTGTCTTAGTTGTTTTAAAATTTGCGAGGAAACATTAACAAGATGTTTTACGGAAATAGGGCATAAGGATTCTAATCATCTCGCACTATTGAAGTCATGCGCAGAAATTTGCAATACTTCGGCAAAGTTTATGATGCTGAATTCAAAGTTTCATTCAGATGTTTGTGGTGTGTGCTCTAAAGTTTGCACTGAATGTGCTGATAGTTGTGAAGCACTTGGCGATTCAAGCATGAAAGAATGTATTGAGGCTTGTCGAAAATGTGCAGATAGCTGTGCTGAGATGGCTAAAATGCCCCATTAATAATTTTTAAGCTAGGAAGGTAATACCTACCTAGCTTTGGTTTTTTACACTCTCTGCTTTGCAATTATTTTTCTAACTTAAGAGGGACGTTGTAAACAGCATCACGGGCCTTGTTATTATTTCTTACTGCACTAATTGAAATTTTATCAACATTCTTCAATCCCTCGCTAGGTTTCTCACAAACGAAGTAATCTTTTTCTTTAGTACAACTTACTTGGGTTGTCTTATTACCTTTATATGTGATCGTTACAGATGAGTTAGCTACAGTCGGATTCTTAAAACTCATATCGATTAAGTAGACATTCATTTGAAGGCCTTTATCAACTAATTCTGTATGAAAAGCACCAGGCATATTTATAAATCCTCCATGAGGACCATGTTTATTCATACCATGTGCAAATAAATTATTGGAAACGAGAAGAATAGAAAGAAATGTCACAATTTTGAATCTCATAGCGTATTCCTTTTAATATTGACACCCCAGGGGGGTATTGTAATGATTTCGATACCTTTATTAAGAATACGCACAGATGGAGAATTTTGTGACCAAATTGAAGAAAACTGTATCTAAATTAAGTCCAGCTAAAAAAGAGTGCCTGCATAAGCTCCATCCAGATCATAAAAAAGAGGCAGTTAGACTTAAGAGAGTCAATGGACAAATCACAGGCATTATAAAAATGATTGAAGATCGTAAATACTGCCCTGATATCTTAATTCAAGTAAGAGCAGCAAAGGCAGCACTCCAGGCCGTTGAGCAATCAATTTTAAAAACTCATCTAGACAGTTGTGTAAGTGAAGCTATTCATCATAAAGATGAAAATAAGGCCAAAGAAAAAATAAGCGAACTCATTCAACTTATCGAACGCCATAAATAATTAAGGATAATATGTTAAATTCAATTATTAAATTTTCTTTAAAGAATAGACTTGTCGTTGTTTTCTTATCAGTAGCAATTCTAATTTATGGTGGCTTCATCGTTGCTCACTTACCTGTAGACGTGTTTCCTGATTTAAACCGACCTTCAGTGAATATTATGACAGAGGCTGAAGGAATGGCCCCTGAAGAAGTAGAAACCTTAATTACACTTCCTTTAGAAAATGCACTAAACGGTCTTCCCGGTGTTAACCGAGTACGATCAACTTCAGGTGTAGGACTTTCAGTCATTTATGTCGAATTTGAGTGGGGGACTGATATTTTTAAGAATAGGCAACTTGTCTCTGAAAAATTGATTGAGGCAAAGGAGCATTTCCCATCAACTGTAACACCAGTGATGGGACCGATATCATCTATCATGGGTGAAATTCAGTTGATTGGACTGTCTCTGGATGTAGAATCAGGTGAAAAACTCACGCCCGTTGACTTAAGAACCTATGCTGATTGGGTTATAAAGCCGCGCTTATTAAGCATTGCAGGTGTCTCTCAAGTCATTTCCATCGGTGGTGGAGTCAAACAATATCAAATTAAAATTTCAGCGGATAAATTAAATTTTTACCAATTAAATTTAGATGATGTAGAAAAAAATCTTAATCAAATTAGTCAAAATACAACAGGTGGGTATTTAAATAAAGAAGGGCAAGAGTATTTAATAAGGAATTTGGCCAGAGCTGAAAATGTTGTAGACATAGAATTGACTGTTGTCGGAACTCACCTAGGAAAAAGTGTTCTTGTAAAAGATATTGCTAAGGTTGAAATTGATTCTCAAATCAAAAGAGGAGATGCAGGGATTAATGGAGGACCAGGGGTTATTCTAAGTATTGCCAAGCAACCGGGTGCTAGCACAATTGATTTAACTGAAAATATAGATACAGTTCTAAATAGTATTCAAAAAACTTTGCCAAAAGGAATTAAGCTTCATCCGCACTTATTTAAGCAGGCCGATTTTATTAAAAATTCAATTACAAATGTTGAAGAGGCATTAAGAGATGCAGGAATTTTTATTATTATCGTACTGATACTCTTTTTGATGAACGTAAGAACAACGATCATTACTTTGACTGCAATTCCATTATCTTTCGTGGTCACATTTATTGTTTTAAAGTTTTTTGGCCTTTCAATTAATACAATGACACTTGGTGGTTTGGCGATTGCCATTGGAGAGCTAGTTGATGATGCTATCATTGATGTTGAGAACGTTTTAAGGCGATTAAAAGAAAATAAAAATGCAGAACAAAAAAAGAATGTTCTGACAGTCATATATGAAGCCTCTTCAGAAGTTAGAAACTCTATTGTTTTTGCAACAGTCATTGTTGTTTTAGTAATGATTCCATTATTTTTCCTTGGCGGATTAGAAGGGCGATTATTCATTCCATTGGGGATTTCTTATATTGTTTCGCTAATAGCTTCACTATTTGTTTCTCTTACAGTTACTCCGGTATTATGTTCATTTTTTCTAGGGAAGTCGGATGTACTTGAAAAACCAGATGGCTTTTTAGTCAGATTTCTAAAAAAATATGATAGAAAAATTCTAGATAAAACACTTGATAGGCCATGGACTGTTTTATCTTCACTGGCCATTATGCTTCTCCTTTCACTTGCATTAGTGCCGCAACTTGGAAAAGATTTTCTTCCCAAGTTTAACGAAGGAACGGCAGTTGTCGGACTCCTTGCCCAACCTGGAATTTCATTAGAAGAATCAAATGCAATCGGACAAAGAGCAGAAAAATTAATTTTATCTGTGCCTGAAGTGAGTTCAGTTTCTCGTAGAACAGGGAGAGCAGAGCAAGATGAACATGCTGAAGGGGTTCATTCTTCAGAGCTGGATGTTGATTTTAAAAAGAAAGAAGATTCAAAAATAGCAATAAGAGAAAAAGAAGTAGTTTTAAATGATATCAGAGCGAAATTAAAAACAATTGATGGTGTCGTTTTTAACATCGGTCAACCAATATCGCATAGATTGGATCATTTACTTTCAGGAGTGAGAGCAGCTATCGCCATCAAAATTTACGGTCCAGATTTAAACACTTTAAGAAAAAAAGGATATGAGGTGAAAACTCTACTCGAAGATGTAAATGGATTGGTTGATTTGCAAGTTGAGCAACAAGTTTTAATACCTCAGATTAAAATTCAGCTTAAGCGTGATATGGCAAAAAAATATAATTTACCCGTAGGTGAAGTTACAGACGGGCTTGAGAAAGCATTAAAGGGGGAGGTTGTAGCTCAGCTATTTGATGGCAATAAATATTTTAATATCTTCATGCGTTTTGATGATGCTTCTCGTTCAGATATTCAAAAAATTGAAAATACGGTTATTAAAATTCTCCCAGACGGATCAAAAATTAGAGTCGCTCAAGTCGCAGAGGTCTATGAGGCCACAGGGCCTAACGTTATTAATCGTGAAAATGCTCAAAGGAGAATTGTTATTTCTGCTAACACGTCAAATGTAGATGTTGAAACAGTTGTAAGTGCAATTGAGATGAAATTAAAGAATCTTAAATTAAAAGAAGGATATTTTATAAACTACGATGGTCAACTTGAATCTCAAAAGAAAGGTATGCAGTTATTAATGCTTTTGAGTGCTTTAGCGGTAATAGGTGTCTTTGTAGTTTTATATATGCAATTCAAATCATCAATGATTGCACTACAGGTTATGATCAATATTCCTTTAGCTCTAATTGGAAGTATCATCGCTGTATATCTAACAGACAAAACCTTTTCGCTGGCCAGCTTAGTGGCCTTTGTAACTCTATGTGGGATTGCGAGTAGGAATGGTATTATGATGATTACTCACTATATTCATCTCGTGAAATATGAAGGGGAAACTTTCAATAAGGAAATGATTATTCGAGGTTCATTAGAAAGACTAGTGCCAGTACTTATGACGGCTTTAACTGCAATACTAGCTCTTATACCAATCATAATGGCACGTGGAGAGCCAGGAAAAGAAATCCTTTATCCATTATCAGTGGTGATTGTTGGCGGCCTACTTAGTTCAACACTATTGGATATCATTGTTACACCAGTTATTTTTTATAATTTCGGTAAAAAAGCTTTAGAAATAAACACACAAGGAGATTCAGATGAGTTTTAAAAAAATGGCATTAGTTACTATTTTAACTTTAACTACCTTATCGCTTTATGCACATGAAGGGCATGATGCTGGAATGGCCAAAAGTTTACATGGTGGTATTGTAAAGAAATCTAAAAATGTTTTTGTGGAAGTTGTTCAAGACGAAGGTATAGAGATATATATTACAGATCATGAGTATAAAAACTTGGTCTCACCCAAATTTCCAGTAACTGCTTATGCTGATGTTAAGGGAAAGAAAATACCTTTAAAACTTGAATCTCATGCAACAAATTTAACTGTGACAACTGATTTAAAAAAAGAGAAACATTTCAAGTTAAATGTAGTCGTTAAATTTAATGGCAAAGACGAGGAAGTTACTTTTCCTCTTGAGAACTAATACCTAAAAAGGAATACATATGATTATAGATTACGATCAAATTGCAAAGCTTGTTGAGTCTAACCTCGAAGTAAGAGTTAGGGAGGAGTCCGTTAAATCCTCCAAAGTACGCATTAGTTCTGTTGCATCGACATTTATTCCAGAAGTCTCTTTATATGCTCAAGGTGAAGACTCAGAATTGAAAAAAGTTCATGAGTCTCCGACAGCAGGTGTGTTTGCTAATCTTAATCTTTTTAATGGTTTTAGGGATGTTGAGAAAAATAAAATAAATAATCTTAGCTATGAGACCAATAAATTAGAATTTAAGAAATCATATAACGAAGATGTTTTCAGAGCTAAAAAATACTACCTTGAAGCTTTGAGAATTTTGGAAGACATAAAAATCTTAGCAGAGCATGAAAAAATTAATAAAAACAATAGAGAGCTTATATTAAAAAAAGTTGCAAGTGGGCTAAGTCCTAAATCAGAAGAGCTTATTTTTAAAAAGATAGAATTATCGTTAAAAGAGCAGAGAGTGAAAGAAGATAATGCCTTGAAAATTGTTTATAGCAATTTAAGAACCATTTTTTCTTTAGATCGGAATGAACAAATTGAAGTTGTAGGTGATTTAGATATCTCAAAGTTTAACTATAGAGTTCCTACTAAAAAAATCGATCTTGCGATTGTCGAATCGAATGAATCGCTTTTGAATGCTGAGAAAAAAGTGAGTGGATTATGGAGAATGCCTAGAGTAAACCTATACGCTGAAAAGTCTTTTACGAATCATGTAAATGGTGAATTTTTAGATGAGGGTGATGAAGAACAAGTGATAGGCTTAAGGGTAACACTTCCAATTTTTAGTGAAAAGAATGTTGACTCAATAGAAGATCAAACGAAAAAGATTGAATACCAAGCGGCAGTGCTGAAGAAGAAAAGCCAAATACGAGAGCTTGAATCAGCAGATGAAAAAATTGAAATTCAATTGGATCATTTAAAAAGCATGATTGAAATATCTAAAGGAAAAGTTGAACTTTCCAAGGAGATTATGGAGAAAACATTCTCTGAATTTAGACTTGGTTTAAAGGAAGCTCTTTCATTAAATGAAGCGACAGCTGATTATTTAGAGGCAAGAAAAGATCTCATTGAGCATAAAGTAGAGTATATTTTGAGTGTGGAAGAATCTAAAGTGAACTCAATAGATTAATTAATATAAGACTCAGGCCAGAAGGGGCAATTGAATAATATTTCATTGCCCCTCTTATAATTATTTCACAATAATTTTACCATTACTTTCTCTTCCACCGTGAACACCGCATTTAATTGTAAAAGTACCCGCCTTATCAAAGCGAATTATTTTGGTTACTGCTTTTCCACTATCGGCCATTATTGAAATACCGATTTGGGGAATACTCAGTAAAAACATTTTTCCAGCGGTTGCTTTTAAGTTAAGTTTAATAAATTGACCAGCAGGCACGTCAAAGTTTAAGGGAGTGCAGCTGCCATCATCTCTTCCTTCTAGTGTTAAAATTAATTTTGGCTCAAGTAATAGTTCTCGAATATTGGATGGAAGTTTTTCACCGCGATCATAGGCAGTTTTTCCTTGATTGTCTTTCAAACCTAACTTTGCATCACTTCCAACTAAGACGCGAATTAAGTTCGAGTCACGATTTTCTGCTGCGATCATGAGTGCTGTTGTCCCATTGTTATCTTGAATATTTAAATCAGCTTCAAGTAAGGCCATGTCTTTGACGATATCTTTGCGGCCAGATCTAACTGCTTTGTGTATAGCTGCTTCACCTGTTGTACTTTCTTGAGTATCAATATATGCGCCATTAGAGGCAAGTGAGTTGAAGAGATGACGACTCTTCACTGAGCGCCAAGAATCAGGATCTAGCTCGGTAGTTGCTGCGCAGGTAGAAAGGTTGTCTGCTACAGACATCATAAGTGGAGTGCAGCCATCGGTATCTGTTGCATTGATATCAGCTTCACATCCTAAAGCTTGCTCAACCAAATCAGGTTGCTTCTTTTGTGAGGCAGAAAATAAAATATTTTGAATTTCATCTGTCGATTTTCCTGTACAAAAATCTTCGTAATCATTTTTTCCTAATACCTGACATTTAATTGTTTTAGTTTCCGTTTTAAGTGGTTGGCGAACGAGATCCCATCTTTTACATTTATGCTTTTTTACAAATTCATCGTTTTCATCTCTTGGGATGGTAGGAGATTCATATTTGTCGCAAAAGAACTTTTTTGCATACTTATATTGACGAATAACCAATTTACCTTTGATTGTTTGTTTTTGTGTGATTCCTGATCCATTTGGAAATGTAAGCCTAAAACCCTCAATTGGGCCATCGTCTTTCTCTGGTCCATCAAATCCAGGTTCTATATTGCTTTTGTAAACGAGACCAGGTCCTAACGATAATGGATAAGCTCTAAAGTAGGTGTCTGGTATTTGTGGACGTCGAACAATATTTTCAACTGTGTAGTTTGAAGAATTTGTTTTTTCAAGTGGCCTCATTTCTAATTGGACTAAATTGTCTTCGCTTTGACATAGGAAAATAGGAGATGCTTTTGCGCTATTGGCCAGAGTACCAATAAATAGGATTGATAAGAGAGTAATAATTTTCATAAATTTTCCTAAGCTAAAAAGTTGTATTATCTTAAGTGAAACACAAGGCCTCTGTAGAAATTTAAAGATCTTTCTTTTTCAAAAGCGATATTGCATTTTTTTTCTTCATTGCTCCATAAATCAAGTAATTCATAGCCGATTGATTCTAGGCCTTGAATAAAGTCATCTTCATTTCTAATGTAATAGGGACAAAATGAAGTTCCAATGCTCTGAAGTGTTATCGTGCTGAGAGAATTGTGCAAAGGGAGCATGTTGATAATTAATATTTTAGGACGTTTTTTTAATCCACTGAGTTTATTATGAAGTTCCCAATCTAAATATTGAAGAGATCCACTTGCGAGAAAAAGATCTTGATCTTCTAAATCTTGAATATCTGTAACAAAATTTAAATCTTTAGCGTTTTTTTGCTCTGAGTAGATTCTGCCTTCTTCAACTACACTCTGAACGTCACACACTGTCCAGTTCTCGATATTAGTAAAATCTAGAATTTTTGAAAATGAATAGTAGTGAATTCCGATATGCCCACCAAAATCAAAAACTTTCTTAATATCTAATTTAAATTTATCCATCCAAAATAAAACGGGATAATCAGTGGAGTATATCTTACGAGTTCTTTCTTTATAAAGTCCGGCTGCTTCTGTATTGTCGTAACCAACAGGTTTTGTTTTTGGAGATGAAAGTCTGGCTTCCTCAAATGATCTGTAAACACCTCTAAAGTAATTAACATTGATATCTGAGGAAAACTTGCTCTCAAAGAGTATTTTTCTTAAGTCTAAAATAATAGGTAAGCTTTTCAAATTCTGTAACATTTTTAATTCTCCAATCGTAATATTGTTTAAAGATAGAAATGGACTAAAAGTGAATAAAGATCAGATTTTGTTTTTAAATTAATGATTTCTTCTTTTTGCCAAGCCGTAATAATTTCAAAGTGTGGACGTGGAAAAAGTTGCAGACCACTGCCATAAGCTGATTTCTTAGAACTGACTGAGCGTGGATTTAAATTACTTAAATCATAATTTAAAAAACCAATAATACCTTTTACTGGTTCATAATTAACTTTATTTGAAGTAACAAAACCATCTTGTTTTTGGTTGAGACTTTTTATTGTTTTATTTTGTAGGTCGAACTCATGCATTGAGAAGAATTGAGGATGATAAGAAAAAATCCCCCATATCCCGTAGACATTTCTTCGTGATAGATTATCTGCCCCATTATAAAGGCTGAGTCCTAGCTTTTGCTTGTCGTAAAGAAAGTAACTTGCTGATAGTGAGATTCCTTTCTCTTTTGCTAATGAAAATTTATCTTTAAAGTTGCCTTTAAAGGCAGTTGCAAAAAGATTTAGAGCTTCTCCCTGATATGAATATTCAAAATTATAAGACTCCGAATCAAATCCAAAGTTTAAAAGGCGGCGGACATAAAGCTGGTGGTTGGGATCATTTAGACCATAAAATTTGAGAAATTTTCCGGCCCTTAGTTGATGATTTGACGTTATTCTATAAATTCCATAATGTCTGCGACTGAAAAGTCTGGAATCGCTATCAAGACCTTTTCTGATTTCCTGCCTTCCTATAGATCCAACTACTGCCCAATCGGGGGCATTATAAGCTATATCAGCGTCAGCTTGCATAAGAATAGCTCTTGCTTCGTCGGCCTGATCGTCTTTTCTATAGGCCTGTAATCCGCGGATATAGGCGCCAACTAAAATTTGATCACTTTTCGAAATTTTTGGAAAAGCATTATAAGCAAAATACTGTTCTTGTTTTGCCCCCCAGGTGCTAAGGGCAGCCTTTGACAATTCTCGGCCATATGGAGTCAATAATCCTCCGCCAGAAGGACTTAAGTGGCATGTCGTACAGTTTACGTATCCATGTCTTGAAAGTTCACTGTAAGAAAAAGCTTTTGGCGTAAATAGAATAAATATTGAGAAAGTTAAAAATTTCATTATTTAATACTTACTACCATTGGCAGTTTCACAATAATGCTGACATTTTCAGCAACTGTTATGCCTGCAAAAGAAGGTATGTTGATTAGGTAATCAGAAAGCTTAATTTGTAATTCTGAAATGGTATTTATAGATAAATCTTTTTTAAAAGGAGGAAATAAAATTTTTCCAGCTACTGATTTTTTTACATTGTGAAGAGTTAGTTCACCTGAAAAATCGAGTCTAAGTTCTTTACTATTTTTCCAGTATTCTATTGGAATATTTAAGTTTTGAATTTCTAGTTGAGCAAATTTATTTTCAGCTTTGTCCGTTTGAAGGTAATTCTCCTTCATGTGCTCATCTCGCATTTCCATGCCAGTTTCAAATGAATTAAGATCAACCTTTAATATTGCTTGAAGCTTGTTGTTTTCAATTTTTATATCTCCATCAACTTTAGCCTTTTCTCCTTTAATCTTTATGGCACTTGGACTTCCCGTTGCTAAAAACTCCACAGTCGAATTTTTTGTATCAACTGTTATTTTCTCTGCTTGTGCTAGCAAAGTCGTTGAATATATCAAGGCTATACAAATACAGGTTGATTTTAAATGCTTCATTTTTTTAATCCTTTGCGCCTTTGGCGATCCAATCTTTAACAATTTCTATTTCTTCTGGTTTTAGTGCCGCAAATCCTGACTTAGGTGGCGGCATTAGCTTTCTCGCTGCTGGTAATGTGACAAGTACAAGCCCACTTTCATCGGGCTCGCCTGGGACAATGATCCCATAAGGCGAGTCAATCATTTCTTCTGGGCTGTTAAGAGTAACTCTTTCTGCCTCGTTGCCAGGCGAATGACAGATTAAACATTTTTTTTGTAAAATATTCTGTTGAATAGATTTAAATGTAGGTTTTAATGGTTCTGTTTGAACTGGTGGTTGCGTGCTTCCATCTAACGCCGTTTCAGGGCCTCCTGCTTGTATCCAGGTGGCCAGTAGAATTAAATCTGCTTCTGTAAGCTTTGGGTAAGGTGATTTTGGCATTGATCGATCTTTTATAGTGCTTTGCTTGATTTTTTCAAGATGACCTAGAACTGATGAATAAGATTCAAGATTCACACCACCAGAGTCACCGTGACATGATATGCATTTTTGAGAAAAAACCTGCTGATTGACCATTTGATATGAAACTTTTTCCAGCATGGCCGGGTTAAATATAACTTCGAAATTAGTTTTCTTTTCATTTCGATAGCTGCAACTATAGAGACCTAAAAAAATCCCATAGATGAAAATTAATTTAAGTCTCTCGCGAATCATAATAAGCCTATTCGTTAACAATATTAGTAAACTCTACTGAACCATTTTCATTTAGATTAACTTCAAGTTTTTGTGTTGTTGCAGTTGAAGTCATTTCAATTCTAGCTACTTTAATTCCTTGAGCGTTCGAAACTTGCATTAAAGTAAGAGATTTTAGACCGACCTGAAATGGCCTTAATTCAATATGCTCTGAAGTATGTTCTTCAACGTAGTGAAGTGATTGCTCAATTAAAGAAATAGCATCTTTATCACCCCATTCAGGAGTTGAGTCAGATTCAGTTCCTTCCTTAATAACTTGAGTAATTGCTTTTCCGTTAGCATCCATCATCATTTCAACTTTTTTCGTTGTACCATCGGCCCCAGCGTACTGTGCAGCAGTAACTTGAAATGATGGATCAGTTGGTTTTGCTGGACTAAGAATTACAAGATCTAGAGTTTTTAATTTTTTAAGAAATGATTCATCAACTTTTCCTAGAGTAATTAAGCGCTCAAGGCGGTGACAGCCTAGCTCTACGACTTTTGCATTTCCAACTGCAGCAAAAGATGTAGATGTAGCAAAAGCCGAAACAGCAAGGGAAAGAAGGATTTTTTTTAAATTTTTCATGTTTGCTCCTATTTAGTTTATTAATTTTGAATCTGATTCGAATGAAAAAAATCAATTATTTGTTAATTATTCTGACTACAGTTTATTGTTTTAAATGCTTCTGGATCTTGTGCCATACGTCCCATGCGAAGTGCTTCTCCTCTTAATTTTCCCAATGGAACTTTATCTGAAGTGATCATGTCAGAGACAATGTCATGTAACATATGATTATTATCAAATGCCGCAGGAATTTTAGGAAAAAGTTTTGCAAATGTTGGAGCTTCAACTGCTGTTTCAGGCATCATGTCGAAATCGGCAGAGTCGGGAAGATTAGAGATCAATTGTTTGAATTGTGCTACTGTATTTGCCACAGATACATCTCTTTCCATCTTTGTAGGTAGCAAAAGATCTTCATACAATCTAATTTGAAACCAATGATAGCTCCAGATTAAAAGATTGAAACTTGGAAATGTCCTTCTAAAAGATTTTGAAAAATAATGTCCATCCATGAACAACATTGACTTACATTCATCTGTTATAAGGATTGGTTTATTAGATTTATATTTTTCATAAATTTGATTAACTCTTTCAATCATTTTAGGTCCGCGATCTTCCGAAGTCGCAAGTACGTCCAAAACAAACTGATGAAGCATGTGTGACCAGTCAAATAAATTAATGATCAAAGGGAATTTATACACATAGCTTGGAGCGATATCTGCTTCATCAACTTTTATATATGGTGGATTTTCTAGGATACTAAAAATTTTCGACAATAACTCTTTTTCTAATTCTTTAGGATTGGTAATATTTCCTTTCTTTAGAATTAGAGTCTCGTAAACAAGCGCATGGCCATAATCAAATGCAAAAAGTAATCTTTGAGCTTCTGGATATACCTCACCTAATCTATAGGCTTCTGGTGGAGAAGGGTGCCAAACAACTTCTGCATTCAGAACATGCGAAAATAAAAAAAACAAAACAAAGAATATCTTTTTCATATAAGTCCTATTTAACAAGAACAGAATGAAATTCATTCCATCTATAACGAATTTTTGATTCAACTGGTAACATTATTGTGGGGTCTTTTATTTCAAAATAGAGATACGTATCCCAAGCTTCTTCTTTGCCACCAGTAGTTGGAAATCCTGGGTTAATAGGGCCAACACAAGAATAGTCATTAGCAACTAGATAGACTTTCATAATAAATTGAGGGAAACGTGGGTCAATATTTCCTGAGTTACGATTATCTTGACCGCTTATAAAAATACAAGTTAATGGAATTTCCTCACCATTGATCATTGCGTGTGAACCATCTTTTAGCATAACTCTATCCCAAAATTGACGATAAAATTTTGTAGGTTCATTTCCCAAGGGGAGATCACCAATTACAGGGTTTTTATAGACGGGATCAGCAAACTCTAGTTGATATGAATAAGATTGATCTGTGCCAATCATGGGAACTTTAAATTCAGCTGTGTTTCTAATCTTTAAGGTCAAATCACGATAAAATTGAAGCTCATTTTGAGTTATGTTTGGTGCGACCTCTGAATAAACATTTGAGGTTGTTATGACGAGTAAAAATAAGAAAATTCTGTAACTTAATTTCATAATTTAACCTTTTGATTTTGAGCCATAAACAAGTTTATTGATTTCATTAATTTTTTCTTGAATTTCATTTGAATTATTTGAAGCGAAGGCTTCTTGGACACAACTTTTCAAATGGGCTTCAAAAATAGCAGATTCAATAGTTTTTACCCCAGCACTTATTGCTTTCAGCTGATTAATAATATCTATGCAATAGCGCCCTTCTTTAATCATTTTCTCTATACCGTCAACTTGACCTCTGACACGCGCCAGCTGCTTAAGATGATTAGTGTGATCAGGGTGTGCATGATGATTATGCATTTCTTTACTACTCTTTTTAGTGATAACTTTTTTCTTACTCATTATTATTGTCTCTCTTATTAATATCTTAAGTTTACCTTATACCCTAGGGGGGGTAGGGTTGCAATGAGTTTGTAGCTTTTACACAAAAGAGTTATGCGAAGTCAATAAAATGGTTAAAGTATTATACGATCATCGAAATTTAAGCAGTTATAAATAAGGTTAATAAAATG
This sequence comes from Bacteriovorax sp. PP10, assembly GCF_035013165.1. Lineage (NCBI taxonomy): Bacteria > Pseudomonadati > Bdellovibrionota > Bacteriovoracia > Bacteriovoracales > Bacteriovoracaceae > Bacteriovorax > Bacteriovorax antarcticus. The sequence goes on along the minus strand of NZ_JAYGJQ010000003.1, from coordinate 392,911 downwards.
CAAAAAGCCGCTCTTCTATTATTTGTTTTTTTAATTTCTCATTCCGTTGTTGCTAAAACAGTTAAGTATGAACTTATAGCTTCTAAAGAGAAAATCAATCTTAGTGGTAAAAAAATAGTTGATTTTTCAATTATGATTAACAAATCAATTCCAGCACCTACACTTGAATTTACTGAAGGAGACGATGCCGAAATCACGTTGCAAAATAACCTGCCTGATGATGAGGTCTCCTTACATTGGCATGGTATTTTATTAGACCCTCTTATGGATGGTGTGCCTTATGTAAATACACCTCCAATTAAACCAGGCGAAAAATTTATTTTTAAATTTAGAGTCAGACAACATGGCACATTTTGGTACCATTCCCACACTAATGTTCAAGAGCAAAAGGGAGTGTATGGGGCGATTGTTATTCATCCTAAAGTTGAAACTAAAATATATGATAAAGATTTAGTTCTTGTTTTAAGTGATTGGAGCGATGAAAATCCTTCGGACATTTTAAAAAATCTCAAGAAAGATGGTGATTATTACACTTATAAAAAAGGGACCATGAGATCATGGTTAGGGGCCATCAAGGCAAAATCGTTAACATCTTATTTAAGTAATGAGTGGAATCGAATGGGAGGAATGGATTTCTCTGATGTGGGTTATGATACTTTCTTAATTAATGGAAAGAATAATTCACAAGCGGAAAACATTCTACCTGGAGACAGGGTTCGTATTCGATTAGTAAATGCAGCAGCTTCAACTTATTTCTATGTTACTTTGGGGAATCGACCCATGAATGTGATATCTGCTGATGGGTCAGATATTAAACCTAAATTATCCAATGAAATTTTTATTGGTATGGCTGAAACTTATGATGTTTCTTTTACAGTTCCTAGGGATGGAAATTTTGAACTTAAAGCAACTTCAATGGATGGTTTAGGAGCTACCTCTATTTGGCTGGGAAAAGGTGAGAAAGTTTATTCACCTGTAAGATCACAACCAGATATGTATATGGCGATGAGTGGTTCAATGGGCCCAATGGATCATTCAATGATGAACATGGATGGAGCTCCTATGGATCATTCAAAGATGAACATGGATGCAACAGCGCCTATGGATCATTCAAAGATGAACATGGATGCAACAGCGCCTATGGATCATTCAAAGATGAACATGGATACAACAGCGCCCATGGATCATTCAAAAATGAATATGGAAGAATCTCCTATGAATAATTCAACGAAAAGAAAAGAAGAGGTAGTGAATACTTTAACTTCAAAAGATTTAGAATCACCTCAGAAAACTTCTTTTGCGACTAATCTCATCAGGAAAGATATTACCTTGGCCTTAGATGGAGACATGAATCGTTATGTTTGGTTTATCAATGGTAAGGCAATAAACGAAGAAAGAACGCTAACAATAAATGAAAATGAAGTAATACGTTTTACCTTTATAAATAATACAATGATGAATCATCCGATGCATCTTCATGGACATTTTTTTAGAGTTTTAAATAAGTTTGGGGACAATTCTCCACTCAAGCATACTATTGATGTTCCACCATTTGAGAATAGAACTATTGAGTTTTTAGCTAATGAGCCAGGGGAGTGGATGTTGCATTGTCATAACCTGTATCATTTAAAAACAGGTATGGCACGAGTTGTAAAGTATTCTACATTTGTACCTAGTAATGAGATAAAAGATTACCAGAAACATGACCCGCATCTTCATGACCATTTATATCATAGAGGATCTTTCGAAGTTTCTACTGGCCATAGTGAATTTGAATTAAACCTAATGAATACACGTAATGATATTGAGTTAAGGGCAGAAGTCAGGAAAGAATCTTCATGGGAAACAGAAGGTGATTTGTTCTATAAAAGATGGTTAAATAATTATTCAAAATTTATTTTAGGTGGAAGTCTTTTTGATAAAGAGTTATATGGCAATGTTGGATTCAGTTATACGTTACCTTTCTTGCTAGATACAACCTTACTAGTGGATAACAATAAAGAGTTTCGACTTGATTTGAGTAAGAAATTTCAATGGAGTAAATATATATTTTCAGATGTTGATTTTACCTTCAGACAAGAGAAGAAAACGGAATTTGAAATTACTTTAATGTACCAACGGGCATGGTCTTGGTCTGTTGGATTAATGCTGACAGAAAGCAAAGCAGGAATTGGAGCACAATTTAAATTTTAGTCATAGATAAGGACTTCAGGTAAGGAGTACTTACATTTGTACATGTGTGATGGACTTAATAATTGTTTTAGTAAGAATAATAATTGTAGCAATTCATAATTGTCTGAAAAAATTGCATTTAATCATGCATAGTAGTAAATACTTAAGCATTAACTTTTAAAGTCGATTGATTTTTTATTGCTACCTGAGCCATCGCCAAGGTTTCTAGTTTGCATTTGATTTATCTTTGTAATTTATAACTAAAAATACAGATATTAAGAATGCTCCCATTGAAATCCACCAAGCTGCATTTGCGTGTAAATTATCTATCCAAGAGCTACTTATAAAATAACTAATAGCAATCATCGCCTCAACAGAAAAATTCATCATAGATAGACCTGTCGATCTGATCTCGTCCGGAAAAGAATCATGTTGAATCGCTTGAGTTGCGGGAAGAAAAATTCCTCGTGCTCCGGCCATTATCCAAACGCCTATTAAAGCGACGAAGACATTACTTGTAAGGGCACATATAGAGGCACCTACGGCCATAATTAAGAGGGAGGCATGAATTCGAGGCATATATGATGAAGGTTTCACTTTTTTTGAATAATAATGATTAACAGCATATCTTGATAAATATGAACCAGTAGCTAAAACGGAAAACCATAGATCACTTCCGCCTAATGTTTTTATCCATGGAAGCCACAAAATACCCAGAATCGTTTCTACTTGATTCAGCATTCTTATTGGTAGAAGAATTTTTAAATCTTTATTCGATCCAATGTATTTTAAACCTGAAATGGCCTGATTAATAAATTCGGAAAGTTTCTTGTGAGTTTTATTAATAATTTCTTCGTGGATACTTACTGCAACAATAAAGACAGCAATCAAATATATTATCCCTGCTACTGAAAAAGAGAAAAGGCCCAACCATTTTGATAAAAAGCCAACAGAAGCACTAGCTAGAATATAACTGGCAACGGATGTCTTCTCTATAATTGAAAAATACTTGCTTGAATTGAATTTATCCTTTTCTTGATCTTTTGCCGAAGCATACAAAAGAGCAGATAAGGCACCAGAAATAAAACTTGAACCAATTCCATAAAGGATGAAACACGAAATCACTATTAAAGTGCTGTCTTTAGCTAGCAAAAATAAGAAAAGAGATAAGGCTTGGATTATTCCGCCAATTATCGAAGATTTTTTAGCACCAAATAAATCGGCCCAAATACCTGTAGGGATTTCAAACAAAGCAAGAACGACATAAAGAAACCCAAAACCAAGTGAGATGGTTTTAAAGCTTATTCCAGCGTTATAAAGGACCGGAGAAGCGGCGATACTAAACAGCATCGCCCCGTAGCCTCTTAATCCAAGTATTAATCTTGCTTTATTTGTTGAATCCATTAACTAGTACTCATTCAAAATTAAGCACGAGCTAGAGTCAATATCTAAAATGCCTTCGTAAGATATATTTTCAATTACAACATTACATCCAATTGAATGATTTTCTGGATCATGGCCACCTCCACCACCTGTTGTATCTGATGGATCAATAATAACATGGTTAGCTGTAGGGTCGTTTCCACCACCACCGCTAAATTTAGTAGAATAAGATTGACCAATATTTTTTGAAATAAAAGCCATCCCGACAGGATCATTGCCTCCAATTTTGGCGAAGGCATTATTAGAATTTTGAATACTTGAAAGAGTAAAAGTCAGGGTGAATATTGCTAACATCCAGAACATATCATAAAACTTGAATCTTCTAAATTTCATGCCTTTCGATGTCAGTTTGTCATTCTCGTTGGCAAATTGTTTCGCTTTAAGTTTTACCTCTTTTAACATTTCTTGAATTTCTTTACTTTGTTCATCTGTAAAGAAAGCATCAATTGAGAAATACGTTTTATCTCTCCAATACTCTTTTTTACCTGTTTGCTCTTTCATTAGGCTAAAAACTTTTGCATCTTTTTTAGCTTCAAGATCACCATCGTAGCGGTAATCAGAGTAATTGATATAATTATGAGGAAAATTTGAATAAAATTTACTGTCATCAGTTCTATGAATGAGACCGACTTTTAAGAATCTCTCCATAACTGATTCAGCTTTTTTGGGCTCAGTCTCAACAAATTGTCTTTTAATTTCACCTAGTGAAAGTGGCTGCATTCTTGTTGCATAAAAAAGTGTCAAAGAATATTCGTCAGAGTGAATTTCTTCAATTTGCTCGGGAGATAGACGAACACTTGGTACGTCTTTTACTTCCTTTTGAGTGAAGGCCGATGGAGTTGGCGATTGTTCTTGTTCGTAGTTTTTTTCTTCTTTCATATATACCTCAGTGTAGTTGTCTATTCTTTATAGTTTTAGTCTCTAGTGTTGATTTTTGAATTGGCCTAGGTCTTTGATCAAATTTAGTGAATGCCGCAAGATTTGAAACTAAGTCTTGCAATTGAATCTTTTTAATTTCATCAGAGTCTTTAGCCGTATAGTAAACGGATGCCTCAAGCATGGTTAAAATTCTCTTATAATCTTCAAAAGGAATTTCACGAAGAGCTTCTACAATTTTAATTTCTTCATTGTAGATAAAGCTTTCATTGTTTCCCGTTAAACTATCCACTGGAGTACCAAGTGCTCTTGCTATTCTTACAAGTTCACTTGTCGTGATTCCTCTATTTCCTAATTCGATTTTTGATATGGCCGTGCGAGGAAGTTCTGCATCTATATCTAAATCGGATTGCTTCATCTGTTTTGCAAGACGAGCTTTCCTTATACGTTCCCCAATTTGGATATGTTCAATGTTCATGGCGCTCAAATTAGCTAATTTAGCGAAAAAAAGTCAACCAAAATAATTTGACGGTCAAAAGATTAATTTATAGAACAAGGGGGAGAGATGAATTAAGGACTTAACTAGTAAGAGAGCTATTAAATGGAAGATATTCAATTCGCTAAATTAGCTAATAAGCAAGAGGGTACTAATGCTTGCGCTGTGCGAAGTAAGCTTATAAAAGAGGCTTTAGAGTTCTTAGTCAGAGAGTTTAATATTGAGTTTGGGGACTTTAGAGTTTTTGTAAGACAAGGACAGGCCTCAGAACGAATTGAAATCAACAAGTCTCTCAAATTTAATTTAAAAACTCACTAAGAGTTATTTTACATTTACAACCTACCTGAAAAGCATCAGGCGGTTTTTTAAACGGCAAAATTTATTTGTCACTAGGAAAACTTTAATGATGCTACCTAATTTTTTAAAACTAATAACATTCAAAATTGTTCGGCCAATAATGGCCTTAATCACCATTGGAGATTTTATGGATTATTTTCTATCGAGAAAACTCAAGAGAATTCGACTTGAATTTCAAGAGTTGCTTGGAATGCTGTCAATCAAAGAACTTGTGACAAATGTTTCATTCACTAACAACTATCAACAGCTTCATCAAGCAATGTTGAAAATTTAAGGAGCAAAAGATGAAAAAAATTATTCAGAAGATTGAAGAGACTTTAAGTGCGATTCACCCCACGGAACTTAGAAAAAATCCTAAGGCCTCTGCAAAGGCCTTAGAGATTAAGAAAATGATTACGGAACTAAAAGATCATGTGAATAGAAAATCAAGTGATTCAGTAAATCAAGGGGTACTTTCATATATAAACCCGAAAGAACTTTTAGAAAACTAGAATCTTAAAAAAAATATGGAGAATATTATGAAAAAGCTAAAAGTTATTTTGGCAGGGGCATCTATTTTATTTTTTGGATCATGTGCATTCAAAAATGAAGACAGTGCTAGCACAACAACTCAAACAAGTACAACAGTAGAACTTAAAATTGATCCGAATGGTGATAGCGACGGTGATGGAGTTATAGATCAAGAAGAATTAAATGTAGGACGAAATCCTTTCTTAGCAGATTTACCAGATTTGAAAGTTCGTTTCTTGCAAAACTATAAAATTGAAATTTCTTATCATAAGATTGGTAGTGATAAAGTTGTAAGTTTTGTCGTTGATACAAAGGTTAATGATACTGATCCTGACTATAAGTTCAGGGTAGGGAAAGTATTTGCGCGCTCGCATGCTCTTAGAGCGGCTGCGAGTTTCGGACGCTTTTCAAGTCACTCATCAGGAAAGATCGAAGAAAAAGATTATTCCTGGGTAAGTTATCCTGAGCTAGATCCAAAGTTCTTCAACCAAAAAGCCTTAGAGTTCAGGACAATTCTTGATAGTGGAATTGAGGTGGATAATATTAAGATCACTCTATCAAATCAGGCGAGATTAATGGAGTCACCATTATTCAAAGAGATTAAGGATTTAAAACTTAATTTCTATTATCTGAATCATAATACTGAAAATTATGAAATATTAAGTTCGACTTTAGTTGAGAGGCATTTTCAAGGGGGAGTGTATGAAACATTCGACGTAGTAATTGAAAACGCTCCATTAAGTCTTTTAAAGGACAGTTTCTTTAAACGTGGTGAATTCATTATTTCAGAAGTGGATGACTACGTAATTCCAGACAAGGGAACAAGTTATAAAACTCTTTTGGCATCTGTACGAGCAAAGTCATTGCCGGTACTTCTTGAAACTCCTCTCGAAGAAAAACTTTATTATGTTGCCAGCACAAGTGAGGGAATTAGTTTTCAAAATATATTAAAAACAGTTTTTGATCGTAATTATAAAATTGAAAATGATCAGTTGTTAAAAATAGGTCAATTCGAAAACAATCTAGGCACATTTACCCATCTTAGGGAAGTTCAGGACAAGGATAAACTCGGAAATTGGTTTGTTATGACTAACGAACTTAAAAAAAATTACCTTGATCATAGCTTTATTAATCAAGATCGAATTGTCTTGGCCTACATCACAGGTAGCGATCTTTCTGAGCAACAGCAAGAGAGTATTTATTCTTACCGTGAAAAAGTTGATTCAAATAAAAATGAGTCAATCATTCCAATTGGCAACGTAACTCCAAATTCAAGAATTGATATTCAATTAAAACCATTAAGTAGATTTGGAAGAGAGATTACTAAAGTTACAGAGAATTTTAGTCGTCCTGGTGGTTCTTGTGGAAATAACTGTATTCAGCTCGCGATGAACTGCTCATGGCTTGTAAATACTTTCAAAGATTACAATGAGCCGTTTAATTTTTCACCAGACTTAACTGGTGAAGGAGAGAAGCTCGACCTAGTAGTTAACGGCGAAGCTTTTTCTGTTAAAGATCTTCTAAAAGAAAAGAAGATTTCAATTTATAAGACAGAGATCGGAACTCATTTAACGATTCAGGACATCAATAAGATTAAAGAATTAAACGATTTTGATGAAAACTCATTATCTTTAAGAGTGAGGGCCTTTGTTGGTAATGATTTTTTTGGAGTGAAGCTAGTCGATATGGGAGGATTTTGGCGAGGAGTTGGCGGATGCCCATTTAATACGCCTGCTGTCGCTGAAAAATACAAAACTCAAATTTCTAAAGAGACTCGTGAGATTGGAGAAATATCTTGGCTCATTAATGATCTCGCTAATAGAGGCTATGCATACAAATTTAGTCTGATTGATTCAGGGGCCTATTACCAAGAGATTTCTTTTGGCGTGAGTAGCGTGATTCAGAATTTTTATAATTAAAACATTTTCTTAATAGTAACCGTAATCAAGGAGCATTATGAAGCAAATAAAATATTTGCCACTAGCACTACCCTTTGTCTTTTCTAATTGGGCCATGGCCGCCTCATTAAAAGGTACGGCCGATGGACTTGGTAATGAAGCCGTGAAGATTGGTTTATCTCTCGGTATTTTTGCTCTAGCCGTTGCCGGAACCTATCTGGCACTTGGAAAGCAAGAGGGAGGACAAAAGGTCACACTCGCCGTCATTGGAATTTTAGTTGTGCTTTTAGCACCAACAATTGTGACGACGTTAAGAGGAATTTCTGGTGGAGGTATTGGATGATTTTTTATTACCCGAAATATTTAAAGTCCTCGCCTCAGTTTATTGGTCTGACAATCATAGACTTAATAATTCTAGTGGGAGGATTACTCATTTCACTGATTTTTAACTTTGAAACACTCACAACATTGAGTTTGATAATTGCTCTAGTTGGAGGTTTCAAGCTTCTTTCGCTCAAATTTCCAAGAGGATACTTCTCTTTATATTTTTTAAAGAGAAGAACTCTTTCTTGGAGAGATGATTATCTAAAAGTTACTCATGGATTATTAATATGATTTTTCCTATCTACGAATGTAATGGAAATGAGCTGACTTCTCTTAAGGGAGAAGTCTCTCGCTTCTTTGAGGTTCTTACTCCTGACTTATCACAAATGCCGAGTGATCAGATCGATCATTTTTATCATAAGTTTCAAAGTGAGCTGAAGAATTTCAGGGAAGAGTGCTTCTATAAGCTCTATTACATCAATGATCAGCTTTTCTTGAATACTAATGACCTGAGTATTGAATCTTTAGCGGATGGGCTAATAGCGGCCCTTGATCCGCTAAAACTATGGCTTGGGGACACTGATGTCTTTGAAGATATCGAAATTTACGATGACTACTTTCTTTTAGGGACAGAATATTGTCGCTTACTTAATTTTTACGAGCTTCCTTCTAAAATTGATTGGAGATTCTTAGAGCAATTTGGCGATTCGGTTATTCATCTTAAGAAGCTTGACCCATTAAAAGCAAAGAAGAAGCTCAATTTTAAAAGAAAGATGCACTTTTCGCTGACATTGGAGAATTTAAGAAATATCGAATCGGAGAAGGCCTTTGGCCAATCAGAAGATTTGCTCGAAAAGATCATGACAGGTGAGGAAGCTGTCTTTCAATTTGAAGGATGGTTTGTTGCCAGAGGTAGAACTAAGTTAGAACTTGATAGTAAAACTCAGAAAATTAAGCGAAGAGCAAAGCTTTTAGACTTAGAGTTATTAACTGAAGTTAGAAGTCTCGCTTATTTTTTTAATGCCACTATGCCTGGAGTAAGACCTACATTCACAAGAGGCCACCTTGCGCCTAATAGCTTTGTTTCAGGGATGCTCCCACTTCCCACAGAGATATTAATGGAGAATGGGTTTCTTTTAAATACACCATCAGGAAGATCAGTGACGTTTGATCTCTTCTGTCAAAAGTCGACTAATTTTAACCTCCTTGTGACAGGGGCGACTGGGCAAGGAAAGTCGATGGTTGCCAATAAAGTTCTTAAGGAGGAGTTGCCTCTAGGGACTAAGGCTATTGTTTTAGATTTGGGTAATTCATTTAAGAAGACTGTTTCTTATTATGAGGGAGTGAGCTTCTCGGAGAAGTTTAATCCTTTAGAAATTCAGAATTCGGCCTATTTGAAAGCATTTGTCTTAAGTGTTGTGGGAAAGGGATATTTTACAAAACAAGATGAGGGTAGACTCTTTGAGTTTCTAAAAGCTCATGAGAATGAGACCTATGGAGATTTTGATCAGTTTCTCTTATGCCTAGAAGGTGAGTTTAGAGGAATTAGTTATTTCTTTAGTGAAGTTAAGGAATACTTCACTAATGAGAAAAGAAAGGTAAGTAATCTCACTTATTGCGATCTAAGTCTTTACCCTGAATCTATTAAAGCTCCATTAATTATTTATTTGATAGAGCATTTTAAGCATCTTGAAGGAAAGAAGGTCTTTATCTTTGATGAAGTATGGGGATTGTTACTCGAAAATGCTGATTATATCGCTCATTGCTTTAGAACATTTAGAAAGCACTTTGCCTCGGCAGTCGCAATTTCTCAAAACCTCGAAGACTTTTTAACAACAGAGCTTGGAAGAGTCATTTATCAGAACAGTTGCCACAAGTTTTTGTTTCGACAAGATGTTGAAACTGAACTGCTAGATAGCCATTCTAGCGAATTATTAAATCAAGTCTCATCTGAAAAAGGAATTTATGGTGAGTTTTTGGTCATCACAGACACGGTTAAAAAAATCGTTCGTTATTTTCCAACTCTTTTTGAATTTGAATTATTTAACACTGATAAATGGGAAGTTTTAAAGTTTGAGAAGTTCTTTGAAGAGAGGAAGGGGATTTTAGATTTCCAGAGTATTTTTGATCGTTATGTCTTTTTAAAACATGGAGAGCTTCAATGAAATATTTATTAATTATAAGTACGTTCTTATATTCCTTTTCAACCTTTGCTTTGGGGCCTGATACGGCATTGATGATTCAACTTGTATCAACAACGGCAAGTCAACTCAATGAACTTGAAAGATTAGTCTCTAATACAGAGAAATATACAAAGCGAATGCGTGAATATAACGAATTGTACGAAGATCAAAACTTTAGAGCGCAAAGAGTTCTTTATCTGGCCGAATCAATGGCATCCAAAAAGAATATTGAAGGATTGGGTGATCTCAATAACTCAATTCGTGATCTTAAATACACCATGGAAGAGTTGCGTGAGCGAATGAGGGATTATGGAAAAATTAAAGAAGATGAAAAGAAAACTGAAGTTTATGTGACGGAAAACAAAAAACTCAATGAACTTTCAGAGAAACAGGCAAAGATACAAGTTGCTCATTCAATTAATGCGAAAACATCTGGTCGAGCAGATCAGTTGACGGCACAGAATACTGCATTGATGTATGAAAACCAATTAAAGATGGAAGAGATCCAATTAGAAATGCTTAAGACGCAAAAAACGGCGAATCGCTTGAAGGCAGAAGAATTAGAAGATAAGCGAATTGATGAAATGAATCGACTGAAATTTTATGGTCAGTCTTCAAATGGATTCCCATCAAAAAGTACTAGGAATAATCAGTGAGGATAGCTATTCAGAACATGCTTTTGATTGAAGACCCAAGTGTATTGATTATCAAAGATGCAATGACAAGAATTGCAGGATGGTTTGTACTGCCTGCATTTGTCATTGCTCTTGCTTGGGAATACTTTAATGAATTCAAATTTTTTGAAGTTGTGAAGAAACTAGTTCTAGTTCTTGTCTTTATTAGTGCATTTTATTCGATTCACAAAGAAGGTGTGGAGTTAAGTCTTAAGTATAGTGATGAACTATTAAGAGAAATTTCGCCTAGGAATGTGTTTCTTAGAAAGTGGAGCGAAGTTAAGATCAAGCCCAATGAAGAGAAAACTTCTCAGAAAACAGGTTGGAATGTCGTTGAAAGTTTTATCATTCCGAATCTTAATGATTTGATTGGAACAGCGTTGTTCTTGATGAGTAAGTTGTCAATATGGATTTTGAAGCTGATTTATTCAACTGTTTATCATTTGACTTATATCTTTGCTCCTTTGACGGCAGTTCTATATTTCTTTCCTATTAGTAGAGGTTCAATAAACGGAAGTATTCTATCAAGTTTTTGGTGCATGCTTTTACCTTTTGTTTTGGTTGCGATCCTCGCTCTTGTTGGAAATTCAATGCAGGCTTCAGCAAATCAAGGAGATTTCATTTTTTCAAGTATGGATCAGATTCTTTGGTTGTTTGGTGTCACGCTTCTAATTGCTTCTACACCAATAATTACTTTTGGACTTTTAAAAGGTGGAGGAGTTGCGATGTCTGGTTCTGCCGTTGGAGCATTAATGACAAATTCTGCCACGAAGTTCTTAAATGCTGTTCCTGGAGTGAGTCGACAAACTGGGAGAATAGGAGAACAGGCCATGAACTTGGGTAGGTATGGAGCAGATAAAATATCGAATGGCATTAACCGAGGCCATAAGGAGTTAAGCAGTCTTCCTAAAACTCCTAATCATATTAATAAAAATAATATGGATGGCATGAAGCCTGTAGGTGATCATTACGACAAGAGTTCTCTTGAAAAGGATGATTTACAAAAGGGAAATAGTGCTAAAAGTGGTATGAGTTCACAAATTAAGCAGAATTCAAATGCAAGTAATGATTTACCAAAAACAAGGAAGGAGTCAGGCTTTAATTCTCAATCATCGAGCGTAGACAATAAAGGAGAGAGCAAGTTAGCAAAGGGACTTTCTCGTATTATTTCTATCAATGAAAATATAAGAACTTCGGCTGTCAGTCAGCCTCGATCTTTTGTAAATACGCAAAAAATTCAAAAAGAGGCTAGTTCTCCAATGAACACTACGATGAAACCAATTGAGAAATCGAAGAACTTTCAAGAGCGTTCTATTAAAGAATCAATGCCTAAGAATTCCAACCGATCTAAAAGAAATAATAGCTTCAAAAGAACTCAGACTAGAGACAGGTTAAACTTTAGGAGGGAGTTATGAAATTAGAAAGTTTTGAAAATGCTGTTCAAATTGAGCTTCGTTTTCTTAGAAAAGCGATCATCGGAGTAGGTTCTGGATTTATTATCATGTTTGTTTTGGTTCTTTTGAGTAAACAAAATTATTTCGTTCAAGGTGGAGAATTTGTAAAAGAAAGAGCACTCGCAAGCTGGGTCTGTAGTGAAGCGTTTATGAGTATTGTCACTCATAAACCATCAACTGATCTATTGACTGACGAAATTGTTAGCTCTCTTAAAAAATCAGACTTCAATGTAGAGGTAGATGAATTATTGGCAGTTCAAATGATTGAAGAAAATAAGTGTCGTCTGATTAGTAAAACGGGGCAAGTCGTCAGGTCATTTTTAGTTGATCTTGTCGGATCAAAGAAAAATCTATTTTTTTATAAACTTTCAGAGATTAACGAAATTAGTATCTCGCACGATGAATTAGAAGAAACAGCAAAGGAGGGGAAATGAGTTTTTATATATTAGCGAATCAAATTACTTCAATTTTCTTATCACTCAATTTCCTTACTACGTTAAGTTTTGGTGACGATATTCGCTCTTATCTTTACGGTGGCAATAAAGACGAAGTATTCATAGAATTAGCAAACAACAATAAGACATTAGTCATCAAGGCAAAAAAGAAAGAGCTTGATACTAATATGTTGGTTGTAACTTCAAAGAATAAATATTATTTCCACATTAAGTTTGATGAGAAAAATCCCCATCAATTTATTGAAATCTATGATGGAGAGATTAACTCCGCATTCAAAAAGATTTTAGATAAAAGTTCTTATGAGATTTTGCAAGGAGGAAGCTCACTTCTTTTTGTGAATAAGACTAACAAGCCAATATTGGTTAATGAACAATTAGTTCAAAGCAAGGAGTATTTCTCTCTCGGCGTTCCCATCATTGTTAATGGTGAACGCATTCTAAACTAAGAGGAGATGATTCATGCTTATTTTATTATCACTATTAATTAGTGTAGGAGACAGCTATGCAAAAATTACGCTTAAAGAGGATAAATTGGCCCAAATTAGGCCGATTCAGAACGCTCGCAGGAAAAAGGTTGTTCATTCAAAGGCCGATGATCTTTTAAAAAAGATTCACGATCAAAATGAAAAGCTGAATGCTCTTTTGAACTCTCAAGAAACTCGCCCTGTAATATGGGATGGCTCAAAGAAAATTGAAACTACAAAGATTTATAAAGGTCTTCTTTTAAACTCTATTGTTTCGACAAATTTAGAATCCCCTTTAATAGTTCAGGTCTTTGCAGGTCAAGAGCTTCCAACAGGAACTAAATTTGCCTGTAAGGGAGTTACTAACAATAAAAGGGTTCTTGCTTATTGTGACCGAATGATCACTCCAACCAAGGAGGTTGTGGTTAAGGTTCAAGTTCTTAACACGGACGGAACAGCTGGATTAAGAGGTGAGTACAACGATGGGAAGGACAGTTATATCGCTGGAGCAGTAGTTTCTTCATTCGGTAAAGGACTTCTCACTGCAAGCACCTCAAAGCTTGCGACTCCACTTGGGGCCTTTAATGAAATTAACGATAAAAATAAAGTTTTAGAAGGACTCGCTAGCTCAGCTCAAACTTCGTCAGATGTCTTGTTAGATGAAATGAAATCACAAGAACCAAAAGTCTTCATCGAGGCAGGAAAACCTGTTCTCATTTATTTTATGGAGGGATTAGATGCGTATTAAGCCACTTTCTATGATTTTAACATTGGTCTTAATGACCTCAAGCTGTTCGAGCTTAAGAGGTTCTCTTGTTACAGGTAGCTTAATTGGTGGCTCTTTAGGAGGGATGGGAGGAGTTGTCTTTTCTCCAAATAAAACGTCGAAGGCTGGAAACGCTTTGGTTTTTGGAGCAATTGGAGCAGGGATTGGTGCGCTCTTAGGTCATTATTTCTATTCAAGTGATCCAGAGAATCGAGATTTAAAACAGATGCTTTTGGATAACGACAACGAAAGAGGCCGAAAAAGGGAAGTACCACTTTTTGATTTCAATCCTGACTTAAAGAATATTAAACCTGATGTGAGCTTTAAACCAGTCAAGAAGTACGAAGTCCCACTTGAGAAGCTTCCAAAAGATTTAGAAGGGAAAGTCAAAAAGCAGTTTTTACTTGAATACGAAACTGAAGGCAAAACTATTCAGTATGAAGGGAGGACGATAGAGATCGCACCATTTAAAGCTTGGGAGCATGTCTATGAGTAGTGCTTCTAAAAGAGCGGATGGATTAGATTTAGTCTCTCCGTTGGTAGAAGTCATTCATGAACTCTTCGGACAATTTTTTAAGCTTTTAGGGGAGCTGTTAAAAATTGCCTATAGAAGAATTACCAAAGAAGAGGGGGAACTTAAAAAAATTGAGCGAAGTCATTTAAAGAATAAGAAGCAATCTAAAAAACAAATAGAGATTGGTTATTCAAGCAATCAAAAAAAATGCTTAAAACTATCTGATATTGATTTTGGAAAGCATAACTTTATTGTGGGAGCTGCTGGCTTTGGTAAAACAAACCTAATCTCAATTTTACAAGAGCATTCGCTAGAACAGGGAAAGCCTGTGATCTTCTTTGATCCAAAAGGCGATCTTGAAGCACTTTTAACGTTTAAGAAGCTTTGTGAAATCTACAAACGTAAGTGTTACATTTTTTCAGAGCACTACTCCGATGTAGTTAAGCTTAATCCTGTAAAAGAAGGAAGCATAAATCAAGTCGTTGATAGGATCATGTGCGCTTTTGATTGGTCAGAACAGTTTTATAAGGACATAGCTCAAAAAACATTGAGAGACATTCTTTTTGAATTGCAGGCCAAGAAGACTCCTTACAGTTTGAGAAATATTTTAGAACAGCTTCAGGACAATCATAAATCAGATAAGACTCTTGGTCTTGAAATGAAGCTTCAGACTTTTGTAGATTCCGACTTTGGGAAGCTTTTAGAAGAAGATGAAGACACGCTGACATTTTCTAAAGTGAGAAAAGAAAAGTCTTGCTTGTATATTGGACTTTCTACTCAAGGTTACGGTGAAACCGCTATGGCTCTTGGGAAGATATTCCTGGGTGAACTTCTCTATAATTCTTACTGGCAATTAACACAGTCAGCGAACTCGCATGAGTCAATAAAGAATTCTATTTCAGTTTTCTTTGATGAGTTTGGAGCAATTGTTACTCCGCGTTTTATTGAGCTTCAGAATAAGTGTAGAGGAGCAGGGATACAGCTTTATATGGCAGTTCAGTCATCATCGGATATTGATCGAGTTGATCCAGAGCTTACTCTACAGATCATTGAAAATGCCTCGAATCTTTTTATTTTGAAACAAAGGCTTGATTCAGCGGCTTCGCTCTTCTCGAGTGCAATTGGGACGATTATTACTAAAAAGCATACACACGTAATGGAGGATGGAGAGACTCAATCAAAGGGATCAGAGCGCGAAGGGAATGAGAATTTAGTTCACCCAGACATCATTAAAAATCTAAGAGTAGGGCAATGTATTTTATTAAGGCACAGTCCTACCAAGATCGATCTCCTCAATATTAGAAATAGGAAGATTGAAATAGATGAAGGGAAGGCCTCAACTCAGACTGCGCCCTTAGAAATAAAACAATCAAAAGTGAACTTAAGACGAGGTAGGGCTTAATGAATGAAGTAAAGGGACTACACCTAGATTATTTGAGCAACCTTTTAAGTTGGAGAATTCTTGATCTGAAAAAATTAATGGAGGTTTCTAGTTATGATAGAGGATACAAGAATTTTGCAAAGATTATCCAGAGGCTTGAAGCAAAAAAGCTTCTTGATAAATATTCACCATCAGGTAGTAAAAAGAAATACGTCTATTTGACAGCGGAAGGAGAAAAGCTACTCTCAAGTGAGAATCGATTTTATCGTCCTGCCCAAAATTCAATTTATCATGACCTTTTAATGAGTGAGCTTTGTTATGAGTTCTTAAAGTTTGATTGTTTTGATGAGGCAATCTTAGAGCATCTTATTCATAATAAAAAAGAATTCTTAAAATTATTAGGGCCTATTCCAGACGCTATTCTAAAAGGAAAAATAGGAAAACAGAATTTTAGGATTGCGCTAGAGCTTGAACTTACTCAGAAAAGTCAGGATCGAGTTTTTAACAAAATCTCTCAGTATATGGTCAGTAACTACGATTACATCGTTTATTTATTCAATCAAAAAAACACCTTTCATAACTATATGGAGATGTTGAATGAAAAATATGGTGAGCGTGTTTTTAAAAAGGTTTTGCTTTTTGTTGTTGATGAAGGGGCGATCACAAAAGAAAAACTTCTCGATTTAAATGGAGTTTTTGAAGGTGACAAGATCATTTTGAGTGATGTTTTTCGGTAGGAGAATGTATTTAGAAAGAATGACGAAAGTAACTGGAAAATGTCGACAATAACATAATTATCCTTGCCAACCCCAAGTTAATGCTTAGGAATTCGCCCACCCAAAATTGACTCCCTCTCTCTCACGTAGTTTTGAGATGGAGTCAATTTTGGGTGGGCTCAGAGAGATAGAGAATAGGGTTGATAGGGAGTTAGTAATAAGGAGAATGGTAATGGAAGAAGTAAAAAAAGAGAGAAGGGGAAGAAAGAAAATAAAGATGGAGGAAGTAGAAAAAGAGAAACAGAGTAAGTTCTTTGTTGATCTAAGTAAAGAGTCAGAAGTGTTAGGTAATATTTTATTAATGCTAGAACAGGTAAATAACAAGTCGTATGGAAGAGAAATTACTTTTAAGGATTTAGCTATTTATTCTGTGCCTAAGCTTTCTATTAAAGATTTAGAAAAAGTTCAAGACAGCGTCCTCACTGATATGGAACGAGTTCAGAAACTATTAGATGAGTACAATAGCAAAAATTCAACTCATTTAAGCATGGGAGAATTCTTGGTTAAGAAAATGAATATTCTTAAAGAGGAGAAAAAAAATTAGGTAGTTCTATTTTTAAATAATTTGTGCAGGGCCGTATGTGCTTCAAATGTTTAACTAAGGAATTACATGGGAAATATTAAAAATGAAAAGACTTACAATTCGACCACACACTTGTATAATAAAGACTCTGGGGAGGAATCCTCAGATTTGCTCTTTAACAATTTAATATGGCTAACCACAAAAGAAGCATCAGTTTATCTAAGAAAGTCTGTAAATGCCCTTCATACCCTCGTTTCACGAGGTCACATAAAGGCGAGAAAGTTTAGAAACCGTTTGTACTTTAATAAAAAGGAACTTGCTTATCTCATTGAGACCTCCCAATTTCGTGGAGGTTATTAATGGCAATTTCAAAATACATTGAAGATGGAAATGAGTTCTGGAAAGTCTATGTTCATGTTCGCAGTAGTGCGGATAGGAATCGTAGAGTACAAAAAACTATCACTGGACTAAAATCTGAATCTGAAGCAAGACGAGAAGAGAAAAAAATTATTCAAAAAATATCTAAAGATGTTCAACAACAAGATAATAAAGGTCTTGGTTGGGGAACAGTTGTTGATCTTTGGGCCGAAGAAGTCAAAATGGGCTATTTACTTAATGTCTCTGAAAAGTGTGCTGATGAATACCTCAGCATTATTAATAAGTGGACTAAAGATTGGAGTGATCTTTTTGCTGGCGATATTACTCGCGCAGAAGGTCGAGATTTAATTATCAAACTTCAAAATGCCAATTTATCTAAGGCCTATCAAAAAAAGATTAAGAACATTATTAACAATGTCTATGAATGGGGCATTGAGTACAAACACATTAAAGGTCGAGTTGATGGCCCACTCAAAGGTTTAATTGTAAAAGTTGATGAAGAGAAACCACCTGAGATTTTAACCCTTGAAGAAATTAAAAAATTTCTTATGAGTGCCAAAATTCTAGGTAGCAAATGGTTTTATCTTTGGTCTGCTGCAATTTTGACTGGTATGAGAAGTGGAGAGCTTCATGCTTTATCGTGGTCCAGAATTGATCTTGAAAAAGATTTAATTATGGTTCATGAATCCTATGATTCAACCAAAAAATGTATTGGGCCGACTAAGGGGCGATACTGGCGAACAGTTCCAATCAACTCAAGTTTGAAGAGTCTTCTTCTAGAGTTGAGACAAAAACCAGAATCTCATATAAGTCCTTTTGTCTTTCCAAGATTTAAGGAATGGGACAATGGGGATCAAGCTGTGCCGCTTAAAACCTTTTTGAAGTCTATCAATATAAAGCCAATTAAGTTTCATGCGCTCAGGGCCTGCTTTGCAACTCAAATGCTAGCAAATGGAGTTCCCGCGGCAGTTGTTATGAAAATTGGAGGATGGAAAAAATCATCGACAATGGACATTTATTTAAGACTCGCAGGAGTCGAGACTAAGGGAGCAACTGATAGTCTAGGGTTTATGCCTAATGAAATTAGCTTTGGTGATAATGTCGTGAGTATTTTTTCTGGGAGGTCTATGAATGATTAGTAATGATCAGGACATCTTAGAAATTGAAAATATGATCTATATAATAAGAGGTAACAGGGTGATGCTAGATAATGACCTAGCTAAGCTTTACGGAGTAGAGACTAGAGCTTTGAATCAGGCGGTGAAAAGAAATTTAGACCGCTTCCCAGAAGACTTTATGTTCACACTTTCTCATGAAGAATTTGATTCGGTTAAAATTAGCTCACAAGCTTATTCGATTTTAAAATACCGACCAAATGCTTTTACAGAGAATGGTGTAGCAATGCTCTCAAGCGTTCTAAGCAGCAAAAAGGCCATTCACATCAATATTTTGATTATTAGGACATTTACTAAACTGCGAAGTTTTTTATCCATGGAATCAGCACTTCATGAGCGTATTGGAGAGTTTGAAGAGAGTTCAACAAAGCTCTTCAAGATTGTTTTTGAGAGACTTGATTCACTAGAAGAAGACATCACACCGAAGTTACCTGTAAATCGTAAAAAAATTGGCCTTAAAAGAAATTAAAGATCACCGATTGTGATCTTTAATTGTAAGTATCTGAATAATTCAAGTTAAAGGTCACAAATCGTGACCTTTAACTATTCTCTTCTCATCTCACCAAATTTTGTCGGGCATGCCGTATATCTACCACACAGTTGTGTGGTTCTGTGCTTAATTGGGCTTAAAAATCCAATAACCTCATGGAATCATTCGGGTTCGAAAGAATCCTCCATGAGAATGATTCACCACAATTCTTATAATCATCCATATTCGTCGTTGCTTCTCTCTCATACTCGGTCACGTACCGGTTGTACGCTCCCTCATATTCGATCTACCAAGCTCTAGGAGTAATTCCCGGAGGCAAGAAAAAGACTCCTCCCTTGAACATAATCTCAATGGTTTTTTTAGCGGTTTTACGAAGGTCTCTTCCGGCCGGAGAGCCGTTGTCGACAACAAAGCGTCCGTTGTCTCCAGCAATCATGTATGTGTGGCCTGGAGATGTTGCTTGTTCATGCATCATGATGGCACCAGTTGGCGGAGAGAATTTGCTTAGCTCCCATGGAATCCATTCTGCTTTGTGAAGTGAGTTTGCAAGATTTACAACGGCAGCTGTTTTGTTCCAGATGAGATAGTTATCTTTTGAATTATTGAAGTCTTCAGTAAAATCGTATCCAGATCGCATGTAGGCCTGGCGGATCATTTCAGACATAAATTCTGCACAGGGGACATTTGGAAAGCCATGACGGACAGCTGTTGATTTAACGGCCATCGTCCAGGCCCCTTTTGGTTGAGTTTCGCCAGTTTGTTCAAAGAGAGTAGTATGTTTGTTTGCAAGATCAACTGTCGTAAAAAGATAATCCGTTGGTGTTTTATCTTCGCGACTTGCGGCCCTTTTTAATTCTTCGTAGACAGCACTCCATTTGACTCTATCACGAGAACTTATTTCATCGTCTGTGAGAATATGGTTCAGGCGATTGCCAAAACGTTTTGTGAAGTAATTCGTGTAAGAGTACTTTGCTTTTCCTGATTCAGTAAATATTGATAAGTAGTCAGCGTTTAGTGCTCCAGGAATAAGTGCCTGGAAAAATTCCTGGTTATTGGCCTCTTGAAGACTTTTTGTAATAAATAGACCATCGATTGTAGCATTAAGTTTTTTAATTCTTGATTCTGGAAATGAATTAACATTCTCAGGTGTCACACTTATGATTGTAACTCCTGAAAAAAATCCCGTGCTCGATCGTTGAACGACTCCCTTTGAATCACGATAGTCGTAGAATACATTTTGGTTGTCTTTTAGAAATTGAATCAAAGTTCCCTTGGGAAGTTCCGCCGCAATTTCTAGAATATTATTTTTTAAGTAGCGAATATTTTCTTTATTCTCAAGAATTATTTTTTGGAATTCTTGAGAAAATGAAGTGCAGGGTAAAGCAGTCATCATGATTGCAAAGAGCAATAGAAGAGCTTTAGGCATGGAATTTCCTCACAAAGGGGTGTTATTCAATGTTAGCTGCGCTTATGAAAAATTCTATGAGGGGTAAATTATACCATTAAGACAGTTAGGGTTTTTAAGGTTTTATTATGGTCAAAGTTAATTCAGGCAACCTACGACTAAAGCATCAGCAACGTGCTCCAGAATCCCAAATGTACTCTTATACCCGGCCGTCGCACAAAACTTATTAACTGCAGAGTTACAAGCAACACTATTAACATCTGAATCACTACAAGCTGAATGAAAGGTCTTCATGTGACTTAATGTTGTATAAATTGAATATCCACGTGGAGCTTTAAGACAAACAAGCTTCACATTCGTTCCATCAAATTCACTTGGACCAAATCCGCCACCAGCATATCCATTGGTATTACAATACTGATTGATCGCAGAGTTGCAAAAATCACTGGCAAGTCCAGAACATCTTGATTGAATTTTTTTAAGAGAAGCTAGAGTTGTAGTCAAAAGCTTTGAAGCGTTTTCTTGAATACAGGTAATATTCACGACACCATTGTTTTGATCAGTTGGTCCATATCCACCGCTGGCATAGCCCTGGTTGATGCAATAACGTGAGATAGCAGCACGACAGTTTATAGTGTGAGTAGAGCTGGCGTTACAACCTGCTAAGAAATTTTCCAGTACGTCTATATTCAGGTTAACCACTTCAATATTATTTTGAGGATTTGGCACTGGATTGACTGATTTTACATTTGTCGTAAATGATAAACTTTTAACATCAAATGGGTATCTCCTATATCCAGTAGCTACTGTATTTGTAGGAGCAGGTGAGCCTACAAGGAATGGTGGAATCATCATCCCCATCATGAAGGATTCTCCGGATGGATCATAAAAAATTCGACTGTACTCTTCTGGGTTAAAAGCTAATTGTGGAGAGTTTAGCACTTCAGAATTAAAAACATGCTCACCTAATGGAGTAGATGATCTATAAATTTGTAAGCGGTAGCAACCAAACACCGGTGAGATTGGAGTCGTGCAACCTGTTCCACCAACGGCAGCTGGCATGATGATTTTATTATCCACCACCATTACCTGAAATCCGTCGGCCACATTGTTAGACATAGGGTCAGCTGTATTAGGTCCTAGTACTTCGGTATTAAGTGAATCATAAGCAGGCACAGGAATATTTCCACTTCTCACACCCCAGATTTTTCTTTGAGTTGTTAATTCTTGAACGAGTTGCATCCCTCGGGTTGCAAGATCAAAGAATTTATCAACACCATTGATTGGTTTTAAGTGGACGGCCGTCCAGTACATATAAAGGGAGCCATTAAACTCCAGAAGCTTTGGAACTGAAGCAGAATAGATGTCGGAAGATATCTTCACACCTTTTACTGGAACAGATAATCGAGTCAGGTCAATACCGCTAGCAATTGTGAATGGGGCAAGACAAGCAGATACAGTTGCTGTGAAAACTGAACCGGCCCCATGGCATTCAAAGGCCACCCAGTATTCATTATTATATTTGATAACGTAAGGATCATAGGCCGTGGTGATTGTAATACTTAGGGCATCGACTTTTGCAGGGGGAGAAATAATCGTCTTTTGAAAGTTCAAAATATTATTCGTCCAGTCCATTTTAAAAAGCGCAAGCTGCCAGCTTGTTCCATCGCAAAGATTACTTCCCGATGTGATAAGCATTCTTCCAACGAAATAATCCTTGTTATCAGGCAACTGAGAAAAAGCTCCTGAGTTACATAGGCCCATGCCGTCTTTGATGACTTGGACAGTTGTTGCAAGGGCAGGGTTTAGGGCCATATAGTTAGCGGGCATTAGTGGATCTGAGTCTGCTGTTGTATCAACTGAAGTCGTAGAATTCATCTTAGCTGCCTTTACTGTGTTTTGATTGGCGGCCACGCAAGATGAGAGAATGAGAATAAGGGAAATGATTTTCAGAACATGCTTCATAGTTGATCCACTTGCTCGGTCAATCGGGATGGAAGACCACTCAAGTGTATCGACTTATTATAAGATTTCTTTAGATCTTGAGTATAGTGTTCAGCACACTTTTTTACTCGAAGTTTCCTTGGGGGACTTATTGCGATTAGATATCATTCAATCCAGCTGGAAGTAGCGCTTTAGCGACAGCAATTGTATCTAGAAACTCTCTTAGGATGATGATCTTTCCATTTTTGCTTACGATTCTCGCAGCATAATGCTGTTTATAAACTCTTCCCAACGAAGGCACCATTGCATCCACAGAATACTCAGCGAATGCTTCGTCAGGCGTTGCTCCATTGTAAATGATGATGTTTTGAAATTTAAAATCGGGGATGGTCTTTTTTAAATTGACCAGTAGTTCACCGATATTTTTTTTACCACTATACCTCTCAGGCATGCCAATACTTTTTAAATAAGGAAATTCGATCACACCTTCCTCGGCAAATACATCTAATGAAACAGAAGTGTCATGATGAAAATTATCGAGGTATGTTTGCATCAACTCACGTGCAGATTTCATATTAATCCTTTTTAATAAGGTTTAATCCTGCAAGAGGTCCGTCAAGTTGTTGTAGTCTTCCCCCGTATTCAAGTGATCCTAAGTCAACAGGGATAAATTTAAGATCTTTTAGAATACTGGAAAAAGTAGATTTTGCAGAATCGTCATCTCCAGAAATGAAAAGAATTGTTTCATTTTTCGCTGGAACTTCTTTGATCCATTCCATGTGTACAGTATTAAGTGCCTTAATAACTTTTGCTTTAACTAAATCTTTGACAATTACACTTGATACCTGCCCATTGAGTTCTGCCCTTTTAAAATCTGGGCCATAAGTTTCGAAATGGTTTGTGGCATCAATAAGAATTTGGTCAGTACGTAGTTCAATATTTTCAAGAACACTAGAAACTTCAGTCCATGGAATACATAGTACTAAAACATCTGCTCTTAAAACTTCTTCCAATTCTGCAGCTTTCGCATACTCGCCAAGTTCTTTGACGATAGATTTTAATTTATCTTTATTGCGTGAATTTAGAAGAACGTTATATTTGGCATGAGTAAGGTGTCTTGCAAAAGTCTGAGCGACATTTCCGGCACCGATAAATCCAATAATCATATAGACTCCTTGTGAAGAAGATCTGCTTCGATCGGGTAGTCGATATAGCCTTTTGCTCCTCCGCTATAAAAAGTAGCTTGATCGGGAGATCGCAAAGGGATATTTTTTTCGAATTTTTTAGGCAGATCTGGATTTGCAATAAAAGGTACGCCATAGGCGATCAGGTCTGCATTACCATCTTGAAGAACTCGTTCGCCTGATTCTTTTGTATATCCTCCTCCTACAATCAAAGTTCCTTTGTAAAGTGGGCGGAAGTAAGCTGCGACATCTTTATACATCGCTGCTGGAGTACCTGAGACATCTTGCTGAGGCCCTAAGATATGGAGATAGGCCAATGGCAATTTATTAATTTCACTCACTAAGTATTTATATGTTTCTTCTGTAGTGTCGTTGAAATCGAAAATACCTGATTTGGTAGCAGGACTTATTTTAAATCCGACTTTACCAGGTCCCCAAATATCAATTATCTTTCTTAGTACATCAAGAGCAAAACGTGATCTGTTTTCTACAGATCCACCATACTGATCAGTACGTTTATTAGATGACGAATTTAAAAATGATGGAATAAGAAATACATGTGCCCCATGAACTTCAACTCCGTCGAAACCGGCGCTCTTTGCGCGAATCGCTGCAATTGCATAATCTAAAATCGTTTTTTCAATATCTTCAAGAGACATCTCTAGAGGAGTCTCGGTCATTTTAAAACCATCTGGAGTAAAGACACGTTCTTGTGGGTTAATGGCAGAAGGACCTTTTGGTAGAGCATTATTAAGAAGGTCAGGATGTGAAACAGCTCCGCTGTGACCTAATTGTAAAAATATTTTTCCACCGGCCTCATGAACTGCTTCCGTTACTTTTTTCCATCCATTTTTTTGAGCATCATTAAATATTCCAGGTACATTTATGAATGAAATGGCCTCCGGACTCACCCATGTACCTTCAGTGATTATTAATCCTGCGCTTGCTCGTTGTTTGTAGTATTCGGCGCTGATTGACTCTGGAACTAAGTCTTTATTTTCGGCCCTTCCACGAGTCATAGGGGCCATCACGATTCTATTTGATAAAGGAATGTTTCGGATTGAATATGGTTCCAGCAATTTTGATTTCATTAAAAACTCCTATTGTGATAGTAATTGTCACATTAAAGGTCCAAAAAAAAGTTATTGAGTAATTTCGTTAGTTATTTTATCTAAAGTTATCTTAGAGAGTTCTTTTTCCATGGCCTTTTGAACATTTCCGAGAGTTGATTCTAATTGGCCTTTGATATTGCAACTTATTGTACAGCTTTTCTGTACAGGATAAGTGTGAATATTAAAAATTTGTGGTGCTTCTATCGCTTGATAGATATCAAGTAGGGTAATGGACTTCGGTGATTTTGCCAAAGAACAGGCCCCATTTTTTCCTCTTGTAGATTCGACAAGGCCTGCTTTAACAAGCTTTGAAATAACTTTGCGAACAAAACTTGGTTCTGCATTTACGCTTGAAGCAAGAGAGCTTGAAGTCACATCATTTCCATAGTGAGCAGCTAAGCCTACTAGAATATGGATCCCTGTTGAAAATTGCACATTTGTTGAACTCATAATGTGATAATAATTGATACATTAAGAAAATGCAAGTATAAAATGCTTAAGAGGAATTTTAAACTCAATATTGTCGAACCATTATTATTAATATTCAATGTTTGCATATCAAAGTTTAATTTATTTAATTTAAGTTATATTTAGAATGAGGTTTGGTACAAAAATCATTATGGAATTAAGAATAATAAATCTAAAATCTATCACTAAGCTTACTCAGGTGGCGCTTTATTCAGCGATGATAATTCCAAAAGGCAAGGGTGTATGTAAAGTGGACTCTGGGACTTATCCTTTTGAAGGGCCATCTATTTTGTTTCTTACTCCATTTCAAAAGTTAAACTTTACGGAAGTTGATGTTGAAGATGTTAAGCTTCTTCAGTTTCATGGTGATTTTTATTGTATTGAATTACATCAACCAGAAGTTGCTTGCAACGGCCTTCTTTTTAATAATGTTTATTTGTCTCCATTTATAAAGCTTTCGACTTCTGAATTACTAAAGAGCCGCGAGTTATTTTCATCAATTGAAAACGAATTAAAAAATCCTGATAAATCGATATTAACTTCTTACCTGCAGTTATTTCTGGCCATCGCAAGTCGTATTAAGAGAGCCGAGGTAGGTGATAAACTTGTATCACCAGGAAAAGATGTCAAGATGGAAGAATTCAAAGAACTCATAGATCGACATTTTTTATCAAAACGACGTCCAAGCGATTATGCAAAGTTATTAAACCTTCAAATGGATTCTCTGACTAAAAGAAGTAAAAAGTATTTTACAAAAAGTCCTTCTCAGCTGATTCATGAGCGCATAATCATAGAAGCGAGGAGAGAGCTTCATTTGACTAGAAAAAGTGTAAAGGCCATTGCTTTCACGCTTGAGTTTAAAGACGAGCATTACTTTAGCCGCTTTTTTAAAAAAGAGGTGGGGTTGTCCCCTCAAATGTTCCGTCAAAAGGCCGGAATCTCGATCATTGCTGATTTGTCCATCTGAATTCCAATCCTGTCCATGGATGAATTTATTTAATCCCATATACTACATTTACAACAACTAAAGTTGATAACTTTTAAAAGGAGTTTTTATGTTGAACTGGAATGAGTATCTTGCACAAATTAAAGCTAGAATTGGAAAAATTAGTAAGAGTAATCCTGATGTCATTAAAGGCTATATGTCACTCGTGAATGCCAAGACCGAAAATTCAAAGCTTGATCCTAAAACTAAGGAATTAATCGCTCTGGCCGTGGCCATAACTACTCGATGTGATGGATGTATCGTTTCTCATGTTGACGCTGCTAAAAAGCATGGAGCAACTCAAGAAGAAGTTATGGAAGCTTTAAGTGTAGCGATTGCAGTCAATACTGGTGCAGCTTTAATTTATACAGCAAGAACAATGGATGCTTTCGAAGCGTTAAAGTAAAATGATAATTTGCTGACTTGTCCATTCGAAATGCCGTTAAGTCCATGGTTAGCAGTTCTCATTATTGATAACATCTTCTTGCCTACATATTTAGCTAGCTGGAGGGTATATGAGGATATTTATTATAAGAGGACTGCTTTTATTTATATTAGGTGAAGCCAATATTCTGAATGCTAAAGAATTACAAATTGAGACAAGTGAGATTTATCCTTTTGGGCATATCGACGAAAAAGGAAATAATGCTGGTCTCATTTATGAAATTAGCAATCGAATTGCCGAAAATGCTGGTTTTACTTATAAAAATAAAATCATTCCATTTCCACGCACAATACTTGATTTAAAAAATGGAAATGCAGATTTTGTTATTAGATATACAAATGAAGAAATGCTTAAAGTTGCTATTCAGGTTGCACCGACAGTTGGATTCTCCACAATTATCTTATCTAACTTTGGAGTAAATTATAAAAGCTTGGATGATTTGCATGGAAAGACGGTTGGAGTTATAAGAGGTGGTGTTTTTGATGATCGTTTTTTTGCTGATAATCTCATAATAAAGTTTGAGGTGAGAGATTACGAGCAAATGTTTAGTATGTTGTTAGCAAAACGTATTGATGCAGCGATCGGAATTGATATTGGCCTATATTCTACAGCTAGAAAACTTAAAATTTCTAAGTCTCTATTAGGCACGCCGCTTTATTTACAAAAAAAGTATTTTATTCTTAATTACTCAAAGAAAAATGTAGATGAAAAAACAATTAAGATTTTAAAGCAAACAATTAATAAAATGCGCGAAAAAGGTGATTTTGAAAGAATTGAAAAAAAATATAGGGCATTGATATAAAAATATATATTACAAATTTGAAAATGAATTATGATTAGTTAAGGATATAAAATACATAAGCAGGATGGGATGTATGGATGAAAAAAAAGATGGTTCAAAAAACAGTGAATTAATTAAGTTATTTTCAAAGTCAGACAATCTGAAGAGAAATATTTCTAATTTTAAGAATCCTAAAGCTAAATTCAGTATGAAGAAAGTAGGGAGAAGTAGAAATCAGAAAGGTCAAAAGAGTTATTAGTGAAAATGTGATTTAAGATAATTGAGTTTTTGCCCAATTGATTATAATTCTTTGATCACTAAGAAGATTTTCTTTTGTATATGATGAAAGATTTTTTAGGTCTTGGAAGTTATCGATATCAAAATTCTCATCTAAAAAAGAGAAGTTGGAATTTCCCAAGGACTTGATCAGGTCGGCAGAGGTATGTTCTGTTGAGTAGGCCACTGAGTTCCAGGTGCTACTGCTAATTTCATTTTTTCCACCAAATAAATAGAATCCACCATCTTCAGTTTTACCAAGAACATAGGGTGATGCTGAATTTATTAATTTCTGTGCATTTAAAATTAATTCATAATTCAAGTGAGGGAGATCGGCCCCTATTAAAAAGACAGAATCATGCTTTTTTTGAAGTTCGGCATAAACTGTATCGAGCCTTTGTCCTAAATCTCCTGTGCCCTGGGAAACGGTTTTAAAGCTATCCCATAGCGGATGCGATAACTGCTCAGGCTCAGCTACGGCCCAATAAGCTTCAATTGATCCTTCACTTTTTGATATAGCTTCCATGACTACTGTTTCAGTGGCCTTTAATGATAGCTTGAAGAATTCTTCGGCCTTATCTTTTCCAATATGAGCAGCAAGCCTGCTTTTGACTGTAGAGACACCTGGAGTTTTTACAAAAATTGCGACGGCCGTCGTTGGCCTCTTTTTATTTTTTTGAGTAAAACACTTAAGCCATTCAGGAGCAGCTTGTTTATAAGTTAAGAAGAGATGGCGTGTAGTTGTTTTAAACCATCCATTTTTTTGATACTTTCTTGCGCTGGTGTAGAGAGTGGTCTCTGCTGGCAGAACCTCAACCTGTCTTTGATGGGCCTTCCAGATGAGTAAATGATCTTCCCCGTAAGGTGCATTTTGATTAAATTGCCCAAGAGAAAAAAAAGTACTCTTGGCCATGAAAAACCCCTGGTCTCCAAAAGGCATTTTTAAAAGGTGAGATCGCAGATAGGTACCCAGGTTGTTTAAGTTCATATAAGATGGGCCATCTTGTAAGAATTTCAAATCAAAATAATAAATGGCTTCATTATTTTCGAGAATTTTTTCTTCTATTTTTTGTAATGAATTATTTGTCAGTTGAGAGTCTGCGTGAAGAAACCAAAGAAATTTTCTTGTTGCTAATTGAGCACCATAATTTAATTGTCTGGCACGGCCTTGCTCACAGAATTCAAATCGGACACGTGTCGTTTTAGATTTCATATTTTTAAAATCAGGTCCGACAAGAATAATTTCAAATTTTCCTTCGAAAGAAAGCAGTTTATTAACTAAGTCTTCCCAGCAATGGTCCTGAGATTTTACAGGGATGATGACACTTAAATTATCCATTTATAGTAAGGCCCCACCGCATGAACTTCCGGCACCAGCTGTGCAACCGTAGCAATGATCTGCCAGCGCAATGTTTTTATTTTTAAACTCTTCAAACATTTTGATATCCCATAGGGTTGTTATTTTAGAGTCAATTGGAATCTCTAACATTTGATTAAAGTCGCAGTCGTAAATTTGTCCATCCCATCCAATGGAAATAAGTGATTTGCACATCACAGAGTTCGCTGCATGAGGATTAAAGTTGTTAACCAGCAATTCCATATATTCGTTATATTTTCCCTGACGAATAAGATCATCAAGAAAGCGTTTAATAGGCATGTTAGTAATTGTATAAAGTTGATTGAACTCAATATTAAAAAGATGTTTTAGTTCTCTTTTGTAATCGCTTTCAAGTTTTTCTTGTCCACCTGGAAGAAAAGCTCCGCCTGGATTGTAAACAAGATCGAGCATCAACCCAGATCCAACGATTCCAAATCCTAATGAGTTTAAAAGTTTTAGCGCTTCAATACTTTTATCAAAAACTCCACGGCCTCTTTGTTTATCAACGTTAGTTTTTGAATAACAAGGCATAGAAGCGATGATGTGAACTTTTTGGTCTTTTAAGAATTGCGGGATATCTTCAAAACCTTTTTCATAAAAAATAGTTAAATTACAACGATCAATAACTTCAAGATTCATTGAGCGTGCAGCAATAACTAATTTTTTGAAGTAAGGATTCATTTCAGGTGCACCACCTGTAAGGTCGATAGTTTTTAATTCCGGAGAATGGGCCATTAATTCGATAATACGATCGATTGTTTTTTCGGTCATATTTTCGGTTCTCGTGGGCCCTGCTTCCACATGACAGTGGTGACAAGCTTGATTA
This sequence comes from Bacteriovorax sp. PP10, assembly GCF_035013165.1. Taxonomy (NCBI): domain Bacteria; kingdom Pseudomonadati; phylum Bdellovibrionota; class Bacteriovoracia; order Bacteriovoracales; family Bacteriovoracaceae; genus Bacteriovorax; species Bacteriovorax antarcticus. Next base: position 362,798 of record NZ_JAYGJQ010000003.1, on the reverse strand, counting down.
CAAAGTTTTCCAAGATTGATCTGTAAAGTATCAATAGACACTCTTTTAAGCTTTATATTGTGCTCATTAAGTTTTTTATGGAAAGCGATTACATTGCTCATTAAACCTTCTCCGACGAGGTAAATACAATTTCTGCAATTTCTGAATTAATCATAAATCTATTAGGTGGTCCCCAGAATCCAGTTCCACTATGGACATAGAGATTCATTCCTTCATGAACGTTAAGTCCGCGTACATAAGGTTGAATCAGGTAAACCAGGATACTCCACGGAAAACCCTGGCCGCCGTGAGTATGGCCTGAGAGTTGAGTGTGAAAGCCTTCTTTACAGGCCTTAAAACAACTTTTTGGCTGGTGAGCGAGCAAGATCTTATAAGCTTCTTTTGGAATACCGAAAGCAGCCTTTTTTGGATCGGAGGCGTTATCCTTATCGAGTTTATCTGCTGAAGGATCATTAACTCCGGCCAGATAAAAATCTGTATTGTTATAATTTAATTTTACATTTTCATTTATTAAAGGATTTAGTCCTGAGGTACGGGCCCATTCAATCCATTCATTCGCATACCAATAGTATTCGTGATTGCCAGTAATATAATAAACACCCAGGCGTGCTTTTAAATTTAAGAATGGGGCCATGTCGTCTTTTAAAAATTTAACTTCACCGTCAATTGAATCACCAGTGATTGCGATAATGTCAGGATTAAGAGCATTGACCTCTTTCACCAGTATTTCACAAAAGTCTTTTTTTAAAGTCGGGCCGATATGCATATCTGAGAGCTGAACAATTTTAAGGCCATTTAAATTTTTATGATCAGGAGGGAGCGGTATGTTCACTTTTACAATTTTTGGTTCGAAAGAGTTATGAAAACCTACACCTGTGACAAGAGTTGCACTTCCAAGCCCGGTTAGAATCAAATTTTTCTTTAAAAAATTTCTTCTTGAGTTGTCGCTTTCTGGGACATTCGGTTTTCCCATCCATTTTTCGGCAAGGTTTGATATATCGAGAATGATGCACATGATGACCACAAGGCCGATAAGACCAAGAAGGACATAGCTCAAGTTCATCAAAAAATAAAATGAGGAACCATGAATAAAAGAATTTTGAAGGCGATAAATAAATCTAAAAAATGCACAGTAGATAAAAAGAATATCAAAAACATAAAGCCAAATATTTTTAATTTTAAAAACATCAGCAATATTTCTTTTAATCGTATTACGGATATAAAACCACAATACAATGGAAAGCAGGCCGGAGAGAATGGTAGGTAGGATTGTCATTTATTTATTATAGTGAATATTTTGGGGGAATGAATTAAAATTACTTTATGGAAAATAGTATCAATCATCAGGTGATAATCATCGGCGCAGGGCCCGCGGGGCTTGCTTTAGGGCTGTATTTACAAAAAAATAATGTTGATTATTTGATTTTAGAGCAACACTCTAGCGCCGGATCTACCTGGGATCAAATGCCTGATCATCTTTCTCTGATATCTTTATGGCATTCCAATTGTCTTACTAAAGAAGATTTATCATTGAGCTCGCGAGTGAAAGCTCATTCTGCTAAAGAATTTGCTGAGTATCTTAAGGGGTTTGCTAAAAAGCACATGCTTAAAATTAAAACCAATACAAAGGTTTTAGATATTAAAAAAACGAATAACTTATTTGCTATCACTACAGATAATGAGCAGTACACTTCAGAAATCCTGGTTGATTGCAGAGGGTATTTTAATTATCCCTTTACGCCAACAATCCCAATATCCGGCAATGCACCAAAAATGTTGCATTTTAAGGACTATAAAAATTGTGCACAATTTGAGAACGATAAGAAAATCCTCATTGTTGGAAAACGCCTTTCAGCTGGACAACTTCTGCGCGAGTTTGCAGCGACTGGTAAGCATGAATTATATTTATCTGTGAGAAGCGAAGTGAAATTTAGTTCGCATCCTTTGATTTATAACTTCTTCTTAAGGAATTTAAATATCTTTGAAGGAATTATTAAAGGATTAAAAATTAATACAAAGGCCGAGATCGAAGTTCCAATGCACTATGATGCCAAAAAGGTTGTTGAGCAAGAAACCACAGTGAAGGGCGATATCGTAAAAATAGAGAATAAAAATGTCTACTTCACTGATGGATCTGTTGAGAGTGTTGATGTGATTATTTTTGCAACCGGGTTCAAACCGCATGCAGTAAATTTTAAAAATGATTTTGAATCAATTGAGACTTCAGGATTATTTTATCTGGGAAGAAATGCTCAGCGAACTTTCACAAGTCGCTTCATCAGAGGGATTCGCGAAGACGCTCCCATTTTAGGCCAGTTAATTTTAGGCAGGCTCGCATCCATAACTAAAGACCAATAAGAATAGGCACCCATCGGAAATAAAAAGAGCATCAAGATCGCTCTATCAACTAAGCTTGCAAGTAGAGCTGTCTCAAACTGAATTCCATATTGTTGGGCAATGTAAGCAGTTACCATCTCTTTTACGCCGATATTACCAGGAAGAACCTGGAAAAAAGATGAGGCCAGTAAAATGAGACTTATTTCAAATGAATCAAAGGCCTTTATTTCAATTCCGATTGCTTTAAAAGATAAATACACTTTTAAAGGATGAAGTAACATCATCCCTAACCATGAAAGAGTAGAGACAGTCATGAGTTTTTTATCTGTCAGATACTTGTTGGGTGAATATTTGCGATCCATTTTAAATATCTTCATGATGAAATTAGATGCAAAAAGAAAGGCCAGTGAAACAACTGTTAGTATGATGAACATTGTTTCAAGAGCTGTGAAGATCACTGCATGTTTGCTTAATAAAAAGTGACAGTAGACTGCACCAACGACACCTAATAAAATAAAACCAGGCATAGACATAGCGAGACCCATTGAAACGAGTTCTCGTTTAGATAAGTCATATTTTTTGTTGATAAATAACAAGCGGGCCGCTGAGCCACCAGAAGCAGGAAGTATATAATTAAGCAGATCGGCCAGTGTACACAGGCCATACCATTCTTTGAACTTAAGATTAATATTGTGTCTTTGTAGTGGGTAGGTTTGAGTTAGTCCCAATAGAAAATAATTGCATGCATGCATACCAATCAATAATAGGATAACGCTAATATCGATATTTTGAATTCGATCGAATGAAGAGCTATTCTTGTAAACATACAGGCCCATACCTCCCAGCATTGATGCTGAAAGAAGCAGGATGATAACATGGTATAGCGTTTTTTTAGTTGAACTCATTATCTCACCAAAACCTTAGGTTTAATTATTTTCAACCAGCGGTAATAGATATTACTTAGGGTAAAGACCCACCCAAATTTCCAGCTTAGATTGTTGATGTCGGTATGAATTCTTTCAAGAGACTTATTTCTTGTTGTGTAAACTTGAATATTAAGAGGATTTTTATTTTTATCAATAAAGCCTTTCGTAAACATTCCTTTAAGGAATGATTTGGGAGTCGTGTTGATAATAGAATGCTGAGGAATACTGATTCCTATTCCTTTTTCAAAAATTTGCAGTAGTCCCTGATGACAAGTAGGAGTTCTTTTATTTTTTATAGTCGTAAGGTATTGTTGGAAATTGCGTAAGTCTTCTTTTGGAATGTTTTTAATTCTGATAAAGAGTGCTGCTCTGATATTATCAACCCTTGATGGTTGGAGCTTGCAAGGATTAATACTAAACCTAGGATGGAATTCGATATTTCCGCAAATAATGAAGCAATGATAGTTGGTAGGCGATAATCCGATGATCAATTCATTTTCAATTTCTAGGCGATCTCCAAAAAACCAGATACCATCATTTGAGCCATCTATTTTAGTGACTTCATGAGATACGTTAATCAGGTCGTTTTGAGTTATCATCATAAAATTATAATGTTCCTACTTTAAAAACTTTCTCCATTAGTCTGTCGACAATGTTTGGTAGTCTTTTTGAAGGATCAAACTTATATCCTTTGGCCAGTTTTCTTAAATCCACAAAAAATAGATTTCCCTTTGCTCCTCTTGCTAGGACCCTTTCATCAGTAAATTTAGCAAGGAACTTTTCTTCAGGGCGAACAGTAGTTCTTTCTCCAGCATAAGAAAGTTCTGAGAAGTATTTTTTAGAAATAGCACTTCTGCAAACTTCACTTCTTCCTTTTTCAGAATAGATTCGGTAAGTGTCTTTCATCCAGTGACCAGTGATCGTATTGACCGCAGGGTAAGGAGCAGGATTTCCCCATCCAATTCTTTTTTTATTTCCATTAGTATTTGAAAACCATGGAAAAATACTTCTTAAAAAACATACGAATTCAAGATACTCAACTCTATCGTAGTTTCTATTTCTAAAAATTGTGACAGGTTCACGCTTTTCTTCGTGTACAAAATTTTTGAATGATTCTTGAAATTCTTTATTACTAAAATGGGTGATGGCATCTTGAAAATCATTGAAGATTAAAAATCCGCCATTGTAATGAACGCAGCCATGAATATAATTAATTGCCGGTGGCATACGATCAGGACGACCTTTAGGGAACTCTGCGCTTTTTGCTGAATTCTCAACCATTTTGCGCATAAAGTTTCCAACATCGCAAACAATCGAGTCATCTGTCGGGCCATTTTCGAAAACTTCACTTCTGATTGATTGGAAAACAATATTTTGTTTCCAGATAGGTTCCAGGTTTTCAGGATTAATCCCTGTCACCATTGGATGATCTTTTTCTAGTAATCCACCTTTCATTGGTCTAAGCCAAACGATATTAAAAACGTTAAGAATACCCCACGTATTATGGACAGTTAAACGCATCCATATAAAACATGTCTTAATTAAATTCATTAATTTTAGTAGTGTTTGCATGCCGGCCTCTATAACCATAAGTGTATTTTTATGTATTATATAGAGTCTCGGGTCTCCAATGAGAGCACTTGTAATCTTTACATGTAGAGGAGATTAACTGTCTTGAAATAGTTCAGTGAAGAGGTTGTTTTTGAAGTTAGATATAGTCTCTTTTTCAACAAGATACTTCAGATATTCGATTGTTATAGTCTCGGCCCCGGCAACCCCGGTAAAGATGACTCCAACCCCTGGTGACTTAAGCATTGTCCCTCGTGCCCAGATATTGATATCGGTCCAGCCAGTCGGAAATACGAAAGAGCGAGGCACCCTGCCGGCACTGATTAAGAGTGAGCTGGAGCTGGCGTGTGGGTTTTGGTCAAATTTAAGAAAGATGTTTTTTAAAGTACTAGGTTTTAGAAAAGCACAAGTCGCTAAAGTGCCAAAAATGAACTTAGCTGCTTTATCCATTTTATGTGAATTGATAATGTACTTAACTTTTTCCATGAATTTAGGATCATGAATTTCCTGTCTCTTACCTACGATCCAGACGGTTGTAAGAATATTTTGAAGTGAGTAGCGAATTTTTAAAAGTGGGCGCAAAGTTTTAGGGATATAAACCATGATTGGAGTTTCAAAATCACCACGACTTTTTAAGCTGGAATCAAGGGCCTTAAAGCACTTAAAAGTTAAGTGTTCCGTCATTGAGATATTCGTTTTTCTGCAGGCCGTGCGCATTTTTTCTTGTTGATCAGCAGTTAATTGAAATGTCTGTGATGTGACAAAACGAGAAGTTTTTTCTGGATGATCGATTAATGATCCCATTTGGTATTGGCGTTGTTTTTTTAATGGTCTTAGTTGGGCATAGATATGACCTAAGAACCATTTAATTCCCATATATTTCCATAACGAGCGGTAGCGAAAGACCTTATCTTTTTTGGCTTCCTGACGTATTTCCATTCCGTTCATCACTCTGAAAATTTCTTCCATTAAGTTAAACTGTCCCGCGGCATCACATAAAGTATGGTGGACATTAAAAAGAAGAATGTTTTTTTGATCTTGGGTTTTCCCAATGAGAAATCGGAAAGCAGGAGACTTTGATAGATCAAATTTCTTCTGACAGAATTGGTCGATAGAGTCCTGGTCTAAGACTTCGTCCCTAAGCTCGACAACTTGATGAGAGTTGAAATCAGCAGACGTACTATAGAATCGTTTAAAGCTGAAATGTGTTTCTTCGATATAAGATCTTAAAAGAGGGATTTCTAAAATGGCCTTATCGATGGCAGTTCTCATTAGTTCAAGTTGAATATCGCCCTTAAACTCCACTACAATCTGACTGTTATATGCAATGTGCTCAGACTCATGAGCAAGCATGAACTTCTCTAAAGAGTTCAAAGGGATTGATCTTGAATGTTTACTAAAGAGTGACATGTCAGGAGGCTAACATGAAATAGTGTTGCAAAAATTTGTTGTGCACTTTTTTTAGGTATGTCCAAATTTTATACAGTTAAGGAAATTAAATAGTTGAATAATTCAGTTTTTAAAACTCAAGGGAAAGAGTTGCCATAAAATTCTCTTAGTAGAATAGAGGGGCATAAAATATAATTAATTATCAATATACCTAAAAGGATGATTTATGAAGTTAATCTCATTACTTGCTTTAATGTTTTTAAGCACTCAAGTCTTTGCAGAACTAGCACCTTTAAAATTTGGGGTAGGACTATTCCAGCCAGACAAAGAAAAAAACGATGCGACTTATAAGCCGCTAGCGGATTACCTGGCAAAAGAATTAAAACGTCCGGTTGAGTTGAAGACTGTAGATACATGGGAAGGATTGGCGAAATCACTGGCCGCTGGTGAAACAGATATCGCTCTTATGGGGCCATGGGGTTATGTCCTTGCTAATAATGAAGCTAATGCTTCTGCTATTGCGACGATTTTATACGATGGGAAGCCTGAGTACTTTGCCATTATAGTAACTCATCCAAATTCTGGAATCACGAAAACAGAACAACTTAAAGGAAAGAGTTTTGCTTTTGGTGATAAAGGATCAACTTCAGGATATTTGATTCCATTTCACTATTTCCACAAAACTTTCAGCGTAAAAGAACCGGAAGATTTTTTCTCAAAAGTTCTTTATACAAAACACCAGGCGATTGAAACTCAGGTTACAGCAGGTGAGCTTGATGCCGGAGCTGATTATAATAGAAACCGTAATTCGATGATCGAGCAAGGGCTAATTGATGAGAAAAAATCAGTGATCATCTGGACATCTGAGCCTCTACCTAACGATGCAATGGCCGTAAGTTCTGAACTGGCAAAAGATAAAAAACTGGTAGCATCAATTCAAAAAGCGCTTTTATCAATTGGAGCGGCCTTAAAAACTAATCCAGGATTACTACCTGCTCATTACACAGGATTCGTAAAAAAGGATAATGCTTTTTATAAACCGATTAGAGATGCTGGTCTTGCGACTGGTAAATTAGTGCCAAAAAAATAATTAATGCAAACATTTAAAAAAATGATTGAAAATATGCAGATAAAATCCAAAACCTTCTGGTTGTCCGGATTTTATCTGTTTATTGTTATCCTCTGTATATTTAGTTTTAATGTTGAAAGCGATTTATCTTTCGGGCGCAGGCCCTGGAATAATCTTGTCAGGACTTTTAAAGAGTTGGCACAACCGAGTTTTCTTAGAGTCTGGACAGGCAATGAAAATTACGAATTCAAAAATGATGAAGGGGTCGTCTTAAGAAGTGAAAATCAAAAAGAATTAGAAAAGTCATTTCTTGGTGCTTTAATGAGGGCCGGATGGATGACTTTTAAAATAGCTACGCTGGGCTCAGCGCTGGCCGCGGTCACTGGATTTTTACTTTCATGGCCGGCATCTAAAAAACTTAATTTTCCTAAACCTGTTTTTTACTTATCCAATATCATTATTAATTTCTTCCGCTCAATTCACTCATTAGTTTTTGGATTAATGTTAGTGGGGATTGTTGGTCTTGGCCCGATGGCCGGTATTTTAGCGATAGCACTTCATTCAACTGGAAGTTATGGAAAATTATTTTTGGAGTCGATTGACTCACTTGATTTGGTTGAGGCCGATGCCCTTAGATTAAGTGGTGCCGGGCGAATTCAGATTTTCTTTCATGCCATCTGGCCGGAACTACTCCCTCAATTTTTATCCACTCATCTTTATGTCTGGGAATATAATATGCGTGACTCTGCCGTTCTAGGTTTGGTTGGAGCAGGTGGATTAGGTTTACTTTTAAGTGATGCAGTCTCTCTTTTTCAGTGGCAGAGGCTCTCAACTATACTTCTTTTCCTTTTTATTCTTGTAAGTGGATTCAGCTTAATTAGTAATAAAATCCGTGAAGGATTACTCGCATGATGGATGCTTCAATTCTTGATTTTAAGAACGTCTCTTTAATTCTTCCTTCGGGAAAAACAGTCCTAGACCGAGTCAATCTCAATTTAGAGAATCATCAATCAATGACTATTATCGGCCATAATGGTGCCGGTAAATCAAGTCTCTTGAAACTGATTGTTGGAGATAAGTTTTGCACAGAAGGTGAGCTTCATATCCTGGGGCATTCTTTAAAACAGCAGACAGAGAAAAAATCAATTCAAAAAATGCGTTCTGAAATTGGTTTCATCCATCAGGGTCTTCATTTAGTCGGAAGAAAAAATGCCATTGAAAATGTTTTGATGGGAAGACTTCCTCATAACCAATCAATAAAGACTTGGTTTGGAATTTTCAATTCCAGTGATTATGATATGGCCTATGAAGCTTTAAAAGAAGTGAAGATGAGTGATAAGGCCTTAATGAGAGCAGATAAGCTTTCAGGTGGGGAAAGACAAAAGGTGGCGATAGCCAGAGCTCTGGCCCAGTCGCCAAAGATTCTTTTGGCAGATGAGCCGACAGCAGCACTTGATCCAAAAGCAGCAAGTGAAGTGGCAGAATTATTAAGACAGCTGGTAGAAAATAAAAAATTAAGTTTGATTACAGTCGTGCATTCATTGGATTTAATAAATAAGCTTTCTCATCGAGTTGTGATTATGAAGCAGGGGCAGATTCTTTTTGATGGAGATAGACAGAATATTTCTCCAACTGAAGTGAATGAATTTTACAACACATAGGATTGATAATGAAAACTCTAGAAGTAAAAGTAGAAAATGCTGAAACAATTATTCTTTGTGGTGGACCTTACAGTAATTTCTCTTCTCTTGAGGCCTTTATTGAAAAAACAAAAGATTATCAATACCGTTTTTGTCTGGGAGATATCGGTGGATTTGGCCCTTATCCCGATAGGTCTATTGAGCTTTTAAAACACAACAACATAACATGCCTGCAAGGAAACTATGACCAGACCGTAGGAAACGGAGAAGCTGATTGCGGATGTGGTTATATTGATCCACTTGATCGCAAGTTTGCACAGGTCAGTTTTGATTACACTCTAAAGAATACCAGTTCCTCTAATCGTTCATGGCTAAGCTCTCTTCCTCAACATATTTTATTAAAGTGGGCGGATAAAAAAATTCTTTTATGCCATGGCTCTCCAGATGAGATGAATGAATTTGTTTTTGAATCAGAGACATCAGATGACAAAATTAATTTCTGGTTAAAAAAATATGATGTTGATGCTATTTGTGTAACTCATTCAGGTATTCCCTGGATTAAGACTACAGCACAAGGGCAATGGGTTAACGTCGGAGTTCTAGGTCGTCCGGCCCATGAAGGCCTGGGACGTGTTTTTTATGCAAGTGCGAGTCTTTTAGATGGAAGACTCGAGTTTAGTCTATGCCCGCTGGATTATGACCCTACAGCTGTTATTAATGCTATGAGATCAGAAGGACTTCCTGAAGAGTTTAGCCAGTCACTCCTTATTGGAGAGTGGACGACATGTTCTGCGATTCTTCCTGATCATGAAAGGGTTTTAAGAAAGAGACTATAATCGTCAGATATTGACACCTTCAGTTTCCACTAAATAATTTCGATAAGTTCTTATGGATGTAAGGACATAAATTGAATAAAAAACTTATCAAAATATTCATTCCATTTTTTCTGATTATCTTTGTGATGATCTTTTCTATAAATGACTTACAAGAATCATCTCATGTAAACAGAGGCCCTGCTGCTTTTTCATCACAGGCATGCAAAGAGATGATAAAAGATCTATTAAATAAAAGTGTTGAAATCGTTAAAGTTGCCAGTCATTCTGTCACAGATAAAATTGCAGAACTTAACTATGCCACAAGATTAAAATATCTAGAATTCTTAGGGCATCATCAATTCCAATCGAATAAACTAAATTACAAATACGCTGAGCTTGTTAATAATTCATTGAAGAAGAAAGTTATTACCGATGAGGAAGCGGAAAGTTTAGTGAGCAGGTTAAAAGCGAAAGGTTTTAATCAGATCTATATGGAAAACCAAAAGGCCTATCCATACATTATCGACTCCCTTGCTTCAACTGCACAAATTGAAGAGGCCTCTCTCAAATTAAAAATAGAATTGAGGAGTCAGTTTAAGAAAGAATTAGAAGGGATGGAAATTTCTAAAAGAGAGCTTGAAAGTCTGAGTCTCATTCAAAATGAAATGAATACTGAAGAAGATCTAAGTCGAGCAATCTCTTACATCGATTTTTCAAAAACGTTCAAACAAAGCGAGCGACCTGAATGCTTAAACGATTTGCAGTATCTTTATTCCGGAAACGAACAATCATCTTATCTGAAGACTTTCGATAAAAACCAAAAAAAGATTCAGAAGTATGCTTTAAAAAAAGGGAAGGCCCAGGGACAGATCTATCAAAAGCTACTTTATAGTTGTCAGGCCAAAGGATCAACTCTTGAAAAGTCTGCTACTAATAAACGCTTTTTCCAAACTGTTATTGGCCTGGAGCTGACTATCAGCTCAGGGACTTATCTTTTTGTTCATAGAGACGAAGAAAAAACAGACGATTGGTATAAGAAGTTTATGGTTGAAATTTTATTGAAACTTGGAATTGCCGGGGCCAGGTCGGGGATTACAACTATGTCGGGAACTGAGTGGTATAAAAAAGCACTTCAGGATTACGCTTTAGGTGTGGTTAATGACGTGGGTCCAGCTCTTGGTTATTCGGCAGCTTTTAGTCCAAGCAAGAAAGAGTTGAAAGAAAAACTTGATCAGATGATGGAAGATCCAGAGTTTAAAGAAAAAGTAAAAAGATTAGAAGAAATTTTAAAAGAAGATGGATTACTTGATAAATATAAAGCCCAGGTCACCAATGCTAGCGGTGAAACGATAAGTGTTGACTCAATTAAATCCAATGAAGAGGCCAAAGACCTTTTAATGGATGCCCTTGCCCAAGATATCTACGAAGACCAGCAAGGAGAGTGGATTCAGACAGGTGATGTCGGCCTTGATCGTTATATCTTTAACCGTATGTGGGGAGTTCAGTCTTCAGTGCGTAATATTGTTGTGAATCTGATGATCTATAGAACTCTATGTATGGGAAAAATAAATCCTAAAGAGGCCTATTTGACTGCTATTGGTATCTATTCAGCGAATAAATTAATATCGGAACCGCTTTATCAATCTCTGCGGGAAAAAGCGATTAATCAGTAATAGTGATCTGTATTAAATCATTGCCATTTTGAAGACAAGAAACTTAAAATATTGGATATGAAATATATTTTAGTTTTAATTTTTCTGGGAATTAATATTTCTTTTGCGCAAGATCTGGTTGATCCCCTTGCTAAAGATAAAGAGAGTTATTTCAAATTGCTCTCGACTAAATACGTCCTTATTCCACATAGAGGCACTTACCTTTTGCCCATCGTTTACAATACCAGACCACATGAAGATCTATACAGCGAAATAAAAAAGTCTGCCAACGGCGACCATGGTGACTTTTATAAAAAAGAAGAACTTGAGTTTCAGATTAGTTTTATGATTCCTATTCAAAGAAAGGTGCTTGGAACTAATTTTGATTTCAATGTGGCCTATACACACCATGCCTGGTGGCAGCTGTATAATAAAGCATACTCAAGACCTTTTAGAGAGACTAATTATATGCCTGAGATGTTTCTTAGGTATGTTGATCCATCGACCAGCAGGTTTGGCGGGTTTGATTTAATGGCGGCAGATTTTGGGTTTATTCATCAGTCGAATGGGCAAATACAGATTCTCTCAAGAAGCTGGAACAGAGTTTACGCGAGAGCATTTTTCCAAAACCATGGCTTCCAGATTTTCACAACAGCGTGGTACCGAATTCCTGAAACTGTTAAAGATGATGAGAACAGAGATATTTATAGATACATGGGGTATGGAGAGTTAGAAATTGCAAAATCATTTGGAGGTCATACAGTGAACCTTAAAACTCCAATTGGCTCACGTCACTTGAGTGTAGATTTCAAATACTCTTATCCATGGAAAGATAACTTGAGATGGTATGCCAGCGTGCAAACAGGTTATGGCCATTCGTTGATTGAGTACAATCGCTCAACTCAAAGATTTGGAGTGGGGTTTGTATTGGATAGCTTTATTGATAGAAGTATTCAGTGAAATAAGGAAAGCAGCAATTATAACGTTTCCATTTTAAAATTTACAATACGTTTCCCCGGCCCAGTAACGGACTCGATGAGTTTATCGTTAACATAAAATCTGAATTGATATTTCTCACGGCTGACTTCTTCGCCTGCACGATATGTTTTATTTTGCTCGCCCGTATAATAATGTGCAAAGTTTTGTTCATTGCCGTCATCACCAGCACCATCATTACCTTCACGAAGAAAAAACATCGAAGCAAATGGATACTTTTTTATTCCAAATGAATCCAGGTCAATACGCCCATCTTTTAATAAGGTTTGGCGAATAGAGTCCCATTCTTGGTAGAAATAAGTTGCTTTGATCGGAATATGAATAGTGAGTGGAGCACTTGAAGTCTCGAAGTGCATACGTATCGCATCTTTAACTGCGAGTGCGTGACATCCATTTAATGTATCTGTGCTTCCAAAAAATCCACCGACGATTGTGACTTCGTTTGATGATATCGATAAATTATGTTCTCCGCCTTCAGAGAAGACTTCATAGTCAGGAGATCGATCAGCTGTATACCAACGTTGATATCCTTCTTCACTTTGATCGCTCACTAGATAAATCACAGGATGACCTTTTGCTTTGAACTCTCCAACTAGTTGGTCAATCCCTACAGCAGCGGACTTGTCTTGATCAAATTCTGTTGTTGCATGAGTGACAATGAGAACGTGTTGGTTTGAAATTGAGTTAAGGTTTTCCAGAGCAGCTTGCGGCCTAAGTTGATACTCAGATGAAGGATAACGAGTCGGGGCGTGCTGGCAACCAACTATTAAAATTAAGAGAATGATTGAAACGATAGATTTCATAGCTTCTTATCGGCTGAGAACTGGCTAAGCTTAGCCTCATTAAAGAGGCTTTCGTAGGCTTAAGGTATTGCAATCGCTCTATCGTAAGTCTATGGAACCTTTCATACTATAATATCGATCTTTGCTTTCTTATACTTATTTTTATTCTTATAGTAATATTATTTAAGGTTTTATTTTAGAATCCGAATTTTAATCCATGCTATGGACGAAAAGGAGTTTTATGAGATTCGTAATTTGTATTCTTCTATTATTAACTTCAAGTTGTGCCACAAATTCTTCTAATGAAAAAATTCTCTTTGTAGAAAAGCCTAAAGCTGATTGTGTCAAAGTTGCAAGTCTGAGCACTATTGGTTTCAGCTTGATTCCTCCTGTGGCCACTGCTATTGCGAAGACAATGTTAGAGAAAAAAGCAGAAGAGTATAAGGCCAATACTATTCAGATAAATAAAGAGACAGGCATGTTTCAGGTTGAAATTGAGGCCACTGGATATCGTTGTAGTGCAAGTTAGATAAATTTCTTTGTTAAGATTTATCACGGAAGTATTATGGAAAATTATAAATTATTACTTTTAACTTTAATTTTTTGGAATGTTCCTCTGGTTGGGAAGGAGAAAGTTCTCAATTACAGTAAAGTTATGGTTGATAGATTAGAAGAAGTTTGTGAGCGAAATCATATTGTCGCAGGTGTCAATTCGATGAAGAAATGTTCCGAGTTTACTTATGAATTAAAGAAAGATGAAAAGAGTTATTTTAATAAATATGAAAAACTTTGTGCTGAAAATAATAAAAATGCTTGTTACTTAATTGCGAAGGCAAAACTAGCTAGAAAATCTAAAGATAGTTTAGATAGATTTATACATACTGAATGTATGGATAAAAATAATTTAACTGCTTGTCTGGAAGGGCAAGATGATAAACACACATATAATAAATATTTGGTTCGAGCCTGTCAGTTAGATGAGTTTAGAAGTTGTTATCTTATTGGTGAAGAAGCACTTAATAATAGAGAATACATTCTCGCGAGAGAGTTTTTAGAGAAAGCATGTGGAGGAAAAGATTATCGCGCATGTTTTAAATTGGTTAGAGATGTCGAAAGGGAATCCGAAAGTGCTAGGTTAGTACTGTATCAAAAAATTTGTGATGGTAAATTTGAGAGGCTATGTGCCGCAGAAGGGAAGACAATAACAATCAGATTTGAGAATCACCCAAATGAAGATTGGTGTGGTCATAGTGCATGGGCCAATCGTGACAGAAGAGATTTTTCAACCTGCGATAGCATTAAGTATATATCGTGCAATGCTGTTGTCGAAGAAGAATTACTTAAAGGGAATTTGAAAAAAGCAGGGGATTTGGCAAAAAGAGGCTGTGATAAAAATGAAGCGAATTCATGTACACTTTTGGGCATTGTTGAAGGTAAAAAAGGTAACAAAAAATCCTCAGAAGAAATACTAAACCAAGCTTGCTATAAAGGATTTGCTCAAAGAGCATGTGACTTGATCCCAAATTATAAAGATCCTCATAATTATAATCCAATCACTAGATAGTGATTTAGATCTCGGGGCAAAGCCTAGTATAAGGGTAAGAAAGATGGTGATTTTCTAGTTTGTGCCGCGTAAATGGCATCTATTGAGGTATGCTTACTTAAGTTTTAAGCCCCTATAGTTTTTACAATGGCCGCCTTCAATTTCCAGAGATATGTAATGATAGGAGATCATTAATATTGAGAGGATTGAGAGTGAACTTAAGACACAGATTGGCCAATTTCAAAAAGGAAGTAACGCCTCTTTTAGAGCTTGTAACCAACGACATTTATCTTGAATCAATCTGGCTCGGCAATATGGCGATGCTTGAAGATATCGCTGCAAAATATATTTTAAACAATATCACTGAGGCCACTCCGTCCGCATCGTTAAGAAATATTATTGAACATGTTAAAGATGAACAAAGACATGCGAAGCTTTTACAGGAGATGCGTCCTGTAACAATTTATCCAGAATCCAAATATTACATTATTGAAGAAGAGTGGAGAAAAATCTCAGAAGGATTTATCCTTGGATTTTTTAATAGCACTTTGCTTCGTGAAGTGAATCATAGACACGCGGCCTACGTTCACGGTGCTCAAACTATTGAGCGTTTTCCTTTTAGGGTTTATAGTCTCTATTTTTCAATGACTAATTTGCCTAAAGTTAAGGCCGGACTTCCGGGAATTATAGCGGACGAGAACGGGCATATTGAATTAGGTAAAAGTATGTATGCAGAGCTTGATCCAAGCGAGCGTATGTCACTTACAAAACTTTATCGTTTGGAAGAAGAATTGTGTTTGATGATGTTAAAGCGCATGAACCTGGCCCTTCGTCAGATTATGAATCTTTATGAACCAGAATTAAATTCAGAATTTGAATTTAAGCTTACACAAAATAGTCAATTAGAAGTTGCATGGAACTATGCTTTGAGTTGTGGTGAAGATCATTTTTGCGCTGATAGGGCCCAGCATTTAAAAGAGGCGAACACGCTTCAGCGAACTTCTTTAAGAAATGAACCAAAGTTTCGTGAACTAGAAAAAACTCTGACTAAGACTCTGAATAAGTATATTTTGAAAGCGAAAGAAACTGGAGTTTCAGAGTCGCTTATTCAACACCGTTTTGATGATCATTATAAAAGAATGATTTATAACACTAACAATGTTCCTCTACACCATGCTTATTTCCGCATCCTGGAAGATCATCCAAGTGGAGAATCAAATGCTGTAGGAGCGAGCTTAGAGGCCGCACTATGGGCCGAGTTAAATTTAGAAATTTCACAAAATGGTTTAATATGAAAACGGCCTTCGTTTTTCCCGGGCTTAATGGCCTTTTACGCCAAAAAGATCGTGAGAGATATCTTGAGTTACCTCATGTCATAAAACGTCTGCAACAGGCCGAAGGAGCGCTTCTGCGTGACCTTGGAATGAAGACTGACTTAATGGGCATGGTTAAAACAAATACAGATGAAATCTACCGCATTGATAACATCAGCCTTGCTGCCGTTGTTATTTCTTCTATTCAAGTAGGGGTTGTCGATCATTTACGTGAGCACTTTCCTAATCCAGACTGGATGGTTGGTGTTTCTCTCGGGGATATCGCCCGCACCGTTTCTTCTGGCGCTTATGATTTTGAAGTAGCAGTTGTCTCGCACGTGAAATTCACTCACAAAATTGATGGGATTGATAAATTAGGTGGAAACATTGGAGTGGCGACGACACTTCAGAAACCTTTCAATAGCGATGATTTTGAATGGTTTGAAAATCAAGGCGTCGACGTTTCTGTTTTGACTTCACGATTTTTAAATGTCGGTGCTTTATTTAGTTCTCTGGAAAATGTCCGTGAAAGAGCAAAGGAGAGAGGATGGCGAATCATGCCTATCATCGATTACCCAGCTCACTCTCGTTATATCAAACCTTACGTAGACGCTTCGAGAGAGGAGTTTATGAATGTTAAAACGATGGTTCCACAAGTTCCCATCTTCTCGACATTAAGCTGTAAGATGCTAGTGGATCCTGAAGAAATTAAGGAAGAGTTTTTAGAAACAATTATTAGAACGATCCATTTCGAAAAAGCGATTACCACTCTTTATAAAGAGCATGGAGTGACTCGTTTTATCAATATCGGGCCGTGCAAAAGTTTATATACACTACTTAGAGATATTCCTCTCGAGTTTCAAGTAACTGATGCTGAAGACCTATTATCTTCTACCAAATAAATGGAATAAGACGCGCTCTCTTTGAACAGAACGTGCGGTATTTTTCTCCGAGATGTGCCTCTAGCATTTTCTCTTCAAGAGTAATTCGTCTGTAGAAAGCAAACAAAAGTAAAATGACAGCGATGACAGCAGATTTATAAGATCCTAAGAAAAGTGGAATAGCTGTGTATGTTAGAAACGCGCCGGTATAACTAGGGTGGCGCAAAAAGCGGTAAGGTCCATTTTCAATAAGAGTTTGATCGTCCTTTGTCTGAAGATGCATGGTGAAAAATTTGCCTAAGGTGATATAGGCCCAGCTTCTAAACACGACTCCAAAAACAGCAATACTCAAAAAAACGATTGAAGCGGCATCATAATGAAATGCATTTTCTCGGTTTAAGAAAAAAGCTTCGAGTAAGGCCAGCGCTTCAGTGAGATAAACTGTCCAGATAATCTGTAAGACTGTTCCTTTATCCAGGTCGTTATTATTTCCTTTTAGCGGATTATAATCGGCCTGATAATAAGAGGCCACAATCCCAATAAGGAAAATGATAATCACTTTTGATTCTAGCAAAAGATTAATATCGTATAGACTCATGGCCACAATAAAAGGGATACAGGCGATTAGTCCGACTAAAATTTTTTTCATTGTTTCCTCATGCCCCAGCCATATTTATTCAAAAAAGATTCTCTTTTAATAGTAGCGCCCCTTCCTAATTTTAAATTTGGGAAAAACGGATCATAACTTAAAAGGTGAGTGCTAAATCCTCCCTCAAGTGCTTTTAGATTTTTTGGTGCACTTCCTGAGATTAAGAGTGAAGCGCGAGTGAGTAAACTCATCTCTCCGACGTGAGAGCCTAGAATCCATTGGAAGTTATGTTCTTCTAAAGCGGCGATTAGGTTTAGTGTTCGTAAGACTCCGCCTAATTTTGAAATTCTCAAGTTGGGTATAAAGATATCAGGTCTTTCTTTTATTTTTTCTAAAGACGAATAATTTAAAAAACTCTCATCCAGAATGATTTTGATTTTTAGTGTGTCAGCAATGTCTTTCATTTCAGTGAAAGCGTTTGGACTCACAGGTTCTTCAATGGCCCAGATGTAGGGGCGTAATGGTTGTAAGTAATCAATGGCCTCTTTTCCTGTCTTAAAGAGATTATTAGCATCCACACGTATGGCCTTAGAGAAAAGTGTAATAAGCTTCAAAACCTTTAAATCGTCTGTGATCTTTCCACTGAGTTTAATTTTGAAATCAGAAAATCCTAGGAGTTTATAGATTAACAATTTTATCAAAACGCCGAAGTATGAACTTATGCCAACGACTGCGGTGTAGGAAATATCTACTGGAGCGGATTTCACGCCCAATAATACTTCAACTGACTGATCCCTTTCTTGGGCCAGCAAATCAAGCATTGCCATTTCTAATGCACACCAGGCGCTTGGATTTTTATCAATTTCTAAGTTGATTTTTTCTTGTAACGATTTTAATTCGGGGAGTGTGTGAGTATTTTCTATCAGTGGAGTCATTTGTTTAATAAAAGTCTGAGCACTTTCTATTGTTTCTCCGGTGACATAAGAGCGCGGACAAGACTCACCATATCCAATGAGTCCTTCTTGATTTTTTATTTCAACTACGATTGTCTCAGTCGATTCTCTTGTCGCAGAATGATGAGCAAACTTAGCTTTAAAAGGTATCTGAATAGATTGGTGAGTGATTATTCTTTTCATTTTTTACTATGACTCTTAAAAGGGAAATCGACATTAGATAAGTACTGTAAGTACAAAAATTTAAATTGCACTTCACTTTGTCCCTTTTTTATACAATGAGTTCGGTAGAGTTCTGATGTTCCTGGTTCTAGTAGATGAATTTTGATTGGTTGAAGTCTTTGAGTCGAAACTTTACTTGCGTACTCAATATTCACATTCTTTAAATGCTGATCCAGATCCTTTTCTAGTTTTTCGATTGAAAGATTGGAATCGGATTCAAGATAAAGAGTATAGCTTTGATTAACTTGATCAGCTAGGCAGATGAAGAACTTAATCCTCTGTTCCTGAGAGTTTAATTCCTCAAAAAAAGAAACAAGTTGTTTCTCTGAGATTTTCTCTCCGGTAATGTTGGTAATCCCTTTTCCTTTTTGAGAAAAAACGATTGTGGGAGTTTGGTTATAGAATCCCGTCACTTTAATGATGTCATTGATGAAGTAGCGATAGAAACAGCCAATTGTTGTGACAACGATATAATACTCATACCCTAATTTTAATTCATTAAGTCCCAAGGTCTCGCGATTTCCAGATTCGTAATCATTTTTTTCAATAAATTCAAAATAATTATCCAGTAATGTTGGTACTTGTTTATTGGTATCGGAATCGACGGGAAGTGTCCCGTAAAACTCACTACATAAAAATCCTAATTCTGCCAATTGAGTCTTGGGCCCAATAAGGTTTTTTACTCGTGGGATGAGATAAGAACAACTTCCTTGCATCCAAAGAGCAAGGATGTGGAGGTTAGGCCAGACATCAGTGACTTTAAGATCTTTTTGTAAGTTGAGCAATTCAATTGCATGGTCAAACTTGCGTGAGTGCTTTTTTACGATCGGATCATTTCCATCTTGAATCAGTTTTAAAAGCTCTGGGCGTTTAGAGTTGATCACTTCAAATATTTTGAGCAAAGTCGATGGATTCGGAGAAACGTAAAATGTCGTATTGGGAGATAGGAGCGCCAGGGCCGCAAGATAGAAGTACATTTTTTCTGAGTCGTTAAGTGTCGCAATGTCTTTTTGAAAGACATGCTTAGCTTTAATCGATTTATGGGCCAGGGAATAAAGTTTTCCTGACATAGAACCACATGGCCATTTATCGTATAGGATTTCTTCGCACTCATTTCCTACGACTGAAAAAATCTCACCACTAAGATATTTAGAGTCTTTTTTGAATAAAGAATGAGATAAGATCTGTTGTGAGGCGATATACGCTTTCTGGATTTCCATATTGATAGGAATGTATTTGGGTTTTCCCGTAGTACCGCTGGTTTTAGTAAAATAATGAGGGGAAAGAGCGCTTAGGGCCTTCGTCTCACCTTTAAAGATCATTTCAATATAGTGACGGTGTTCTTCGTAATCTCTAATAGGCACATTCTTTTTAAAGTGTTCAACGGTTTTAATATTTTTAAAATCGTGTTCAATCCCAAAGATTGTCTCTTGATTCTTTTGTAAAATTTCAAAGAGGCGGGCGTTTTGAAATGTCTTGGGATCGCTCGTTGCCCTTTGCAGTTCTTTTACTTTTTCTCCGGCCACAGATTCCATAATGTTTTTCAAAATAAGTTGAAAAAACTCGTCTTTGAAATGTGAGATAGGATATTGAGTTTCTTCAATAACACCTATTGGTGTGTTTTTTGAGTTCATGCCGACAATTGGATTTTTTTCGCCAGGAATTCTTTTAAAAGTCTTGAAGAGTAAATCGAATAATACAAAATTATTGGCGTAATTACACTTGCTGGCACTTAAATTTGAGTCGTGATGAAAGCGGTGTGTTTCACCTGAAGCAATTATATAATCCATCCATCCAAGCTTGATGTCCAAATTTGAGTGTTGAACGTAACCAGTGATTGCATAGAAAAGATAATAGTAAGAAAGAATTTCGACACTTAAACCAAGCGACAGAAAAATAAAGATAGTGAAAAAGAACTCTACAAATTTATCAAAAAAATGAAAACGTGAGGTGTTCCACGAATAAAGTTTTTTCTGGAAATGATGAGGAGCATGGATGGGCCATAAAAATTTATATGTATGGCAGAGACGATGCCACCAGTATTGAAAAAATTCACCAGAGATGGCGAGAATAAAAAATTGTGTAATTTTAGAAAAGTGATGGGGCCACAGATCAAGGATGATTCCTTCTTTGAAGCCTAAAAAGTTAAGTATATTAATACCAGCAAAATAAAGAGCAAAAGGAAAGGCAACCTGAACGATGACTGAGTAAAAAAAGACGTCGGTTATCAGGTCTTCTTTCGTTGGAATCCATTCATGGTGGAGTGGAAAGAATTTTTCAGCAGTAAAAATAATAATGGCCGAAAGAGAGACACCAGAATAGAGGGCGAGAAGATGCAAATGTGTAAGTTGGAAGGTCAGCAGATAGGCGAGAGCTGCAGCTATCAGGGTAAGCGGATAAAGTGTGTAGGGAAGAATTCGATTCATTCAGAAGTATCGGTTAATTAAAGAGAAAAGTGTAATTGATGTAGATGCATCACTCTAATATCCGACAAAAAAGCTTCTTACTCCTAAGTGTTCTATTTTTATGATTGATTCTTCATTCCTTTGAAGTGATTAATAAAGGCCCTCAGTTTTGGAGAAACCTGAGATAACTTTGGATAATAAAGATAATAACCTTCACTTGTGACCTGGAAAGAGTTTAATACAATTTCTAATTTACCATCTTGAATATGCTCTTTTACCAAATCAAATGTTGTATACATTAAACCGGCCCCCTCTAAGGCAGCTTTTACAATTAGTAACGAATCATTAAATATTAATGATCCATTTACTCGTACTTCAAACTCTTTTCCCTTATTTTGGAATTCCCATTTATCATAAATGTTTGCTCCATTCCCAAACCTGTGTCGTATACAGTTATGGGTTAATAAATCTTTCGGATGTTTCGGGCGACCAACTTTATCTAAATATTTTGGTGAAGCGACTGTAACAAATCGTATTGGTCCGAAGAGTTTTAAAGCAACCATATCTTTTGCTAAGATATCAGAGTGCCTGACCCCAGCATCAAATCCAGCTTCAAAAATATCTGAGACCTGATCCGCAGAATAAATGTCAATTGTTATATCAGGATATTTTTCTGCAAAACTATTAATGTATGGGAAGAGATATCCTGAGTAAAAAGTTCCAGGCATATTAAGCCTTAAAACCCCCGAAGGTTTTTTTGCAAAACTTTGTGCATCTTCTTGAGCAATTATAATTTGTTCGATTGCAGGCCCGGCCTGATCTAAAAATCTTTTTCCAGCTTCGGTTAAGCTTACTGCTCTGGTTGTTCGAGTGAGAAGAGTAATTCTCATTTTTTTTTCAAGTTGAGTAATCATCTTACTTATTGCAGGAGAAGAAACTCTTAATTCTTCAGCAGCAGCAGTAAAACTTCTTTTTTCTGCAACTAACTTTAAAGCTAATAATCCATCTAATTGATCTTTATCCATTAGTAACCTCAGGTTAATAGTTCATTAACCATAGTGCCATTTATGGAAACAATTATCCAGCGTATTATTGATAAAGATTAGGACGTAGTAATTTTCACAATTTAAGGAGTTCAATATGAGTAAATTAAAAAAGCTTGGCTTAATTGCCGCAATGATAGGAGTTACAACAATGACTAATTCAATAGCTATGGCCCAAGATTTGTCTAATGGAGCTAATAATTTTTATAAGAGTAATGAAGTGACTGTAAAAAAGGTTACATTTAAAAATCAATATAACATGAAAGTTGCAGGTAATCTTTTTATACCAAAAAATTTAAAAGAAAGTTCTAAAAATGCCGCAATTGTTGTTGGGCATCCTATGGGTGCCGTAAAGGAACAAAGTGCAAATCTTTATGCTACTAAAATGGCAGAACAAGGATTTGTTACTCTGTCGATAGATTTATCATTTTGGGGAGAAAGTGAGGGGAAAACTCGCAATGCTGTTTCACCGGATATGTACTCAGAGAGCTTTAATGCAGCTGTAGATTTTTTAGGAACTCAAAAAGTTGTTGATAGTAATCGCATAGGTGTGCTTGGAATTTGCGGCAGCGGAAGTTTTGCTATCAGTGCGGCCAAGATTGATCCACGCATGAAAGCAATTGCTACTGTCAGCATGTATGATATGGGAGCAGCGAACCGAAATGGTCTTAAGCATGGTCTGTCTCTAGAAAAAAGAAAAGAAATCATTAAAGAAGCAGCAGAACAACGCTCAGTTGAATTTAGAGGTGGAGAAACGAAATACACTAGCGGAACAGTACATGAGATTACTGAAAACTCACACCCTATTGAACGTGAGTTTTATGACTTCTATAGAACGAAGAGAGGTGAGTTCACTCCTAAGGGATCATCACCTAAACTAACAACACATCCTACACTTTCAAGTAATACTAAGTTCATGAATTTTTATCCATTCAACGATATTGAAACAATTTCTCCTCGTCCGATGCTGTTCGTAGCAGGTGAGGTTGCTCACTCCAGAGAGTTTAGCGATGAAGCCTACAAATTAGCAGGGGAGCCGAAAGAATTAGTCATTGTTCCTGGTGCAGGTCACGTAGACCTTTATGACAGAGTGAACCTGATTCCATTTGATAAATTAACAAGTTTCTTCAAGAAAAATTTATAATTGAGAATAATATGAAAACTTCATTTGAAAAAAGCGATAAAGCTCATTGGAGTGGTATTTGGGCCCTGACACTTGGAGTGTCTGGGCTTATGATTGCAGAATTTCTTCCTGCAGGAGTCTTGACTCCAATGGCATCCGATCTAGGAATCACGGAAGGGATGGCCGGACAATCTGTAACTGCAACTTCTGTTTTTGCGGTTCTTTCGAGTCTTTCAATTGCCTATCTTACTAGGAAATATAATCGCAAAGATGTTCTTTTATTATTATCGGCACTGCTGATAATTTCAAGCGGTATAGCAGCGCTAACTCCCAACTTACCTTTTTTACTTTTTGGAAGAGTCTTGCTCGGGATTGCGCTTGGTGGATTTTGGTCAATGGCCACGGCCATTGCAATTAGATTAGTCCCTACTGAAAGTGTTCCTAAGGCACTCTCAATTATTTTTGGTGGAGCTTCCTTTTCTGCAGTCTTAGCAGCACCTCTTGGAAGTTACTTGGGAAATATAATCGGATGGAGAAATGTGTTTCTTTTTGCAGCTGCAGTTGGAGTGATAGGATTCATTTGGCTGTTTATAAGTTTGCCTTCTTTAAAACCTAAAGGAGAAGTTAAGCTGAGAACAATTTTAGATGTTTTAAAAATACCAAGTTTCACTCCTGGACTTTTTGCCATAACATTAGCATTTTGTGGTCGATTTGCCTCTATCACATATCTGCGTCCTTTTCTTGAACAGAAAACGGGATTAGAGGGAAATAGTATCTCTGTGGTATTTCTAGCATTTGATTTGTCTTATTTTATAGGAACCCTCTTTGCGACAGGGATGGTGAAAAAAAATCTTCGTTTAACTCTTTTTTTACCATCTATCGTGTTGGCCATTTGTTCTATTGGATTGTTTTTTTCTGGAAAAATTCTTGTTCCAACAGTATTGCTAATTGTAGTGTTAGGAGCGGTATTTGCACCAATACCAGTTTCTTGGTCTACGTGGATTGCGAAGACAGCTCCAGAAAATACTGAGACAGCTGGCGGCCTATATGTAGCTGCAGTTCAGTTTTCTGCTGGGATAGGCGCAATGTTGGGGGGAGCTATTTTTGACGTATCAGGGCCAGCGGGTGTTTTTTCGCTAAGTTCAATAACCTGGATTTTTTCAGCGATCGTCGTTCTTTTATTTATTAAGACACCGAAGTATCAAAATAGAGGTAATGAACAGTTAAGTATTCACGTATGAAAATGATATACTTGTTAGTTTTTGTTTTTATTTTTAGTACAAATTTATTTGCTAGGGAAAAAGGAAGAAATATGAAAATAAGAATTATTATCGGCAACAAAATGACTACAGCTACGATGTATGACAATCCAACAAGTAGAGATTTTATGTCATTAATGCCTTTAACTTTAGAGTTAAGGGATTATGCATCGACTGAGAAAATTAGTGATCTTCCCCAAAAACTTTCGGTAAAAGATGCGCCATCTGGCAGCGAACCGTTAGTCGGAGATATTACTTATTATGCACCTTGGGGAAACCTCGCTTTATTTTATAAAGATTTTAGTTTTTCAAACGGATTAATTAAGCTTGGGAAAATTGATACTGATATGAATATATTTATGAGTAATGGTCCCGTAACTGCAAAATTTGAGCTTCTGGACTAGTAGATGTAGTATTTTGATAAGGAGTTAGAGATGGCCCGCTATGATTTACACAATAAGAACAACTCTCCCGGCCCACTTTTTGTGGATACAACCTGCATTGATTGCGGGACCTGTTTCCATATCGCTCCCGACCTTTTCCATGAACAAAATAACCTCTCTGTGGTCAACCGCCAGCCTGAAGGATTAAGCGAGTGGACTCAAGCAAAAGAGGCCATATTATCTTGCCCAACAACTTCAATTGGTGTGCAACATCCGCCACATGAATTTAAAACTGCTCCTCTTACCCTGCCAAGACACATCACGGACGCAATTTACTTTTGCGGCCACACCTCAGCGGACTCATATGGGGCAACAGCTTATTTGATAAAAACACCAGAGGGAAATATTTTAATAGATTCTCCTCGCTTTAATTCTCATCTCGCTAATGAAATTGAAAAACTTGGAGGTGTGAAATGGATGTTTCTTTCACATCAAGATGATGTGGCCGATCATAAGAAATTTCATGAACATTTCAACTGCATCAGGATCATTCATAAGAAGGATTTACAGGAAGACACGAAAGCATGTGAACTGATTTTGGATGGAGAAGAGAGTTTTGAACTTGGCCCTGAAATTAAAATTATTCCGACTCCCGGCCACACTCGTGGACATATGGTTCTCTATTATAAAAACCAGTTTCTTTTTACTGGAGATCATTTGTTTTATGACTACGAAGCTTCAAAGATCTATGCTTCAAAAAGTGTAAACTGGTATTCATGGTCAGAGCAGGTTCAGTCCATTCACAAGTTGATTAATTTGAATGTCGATTGGATTTTTCCAGGTCATGGTGGATGGTTTCAAGTTGGTAATGATAAATTTAAAAATGATCTTGAACAAATTATTAAATAATACCTAACGTAAACGAGTGCCTTTCTAAATCAAATTCTATAATCCCAATTTAAATTGCCGAGAGTAATATTTTTCTCAAGTGAAAATAATCCATCTGAATATTATATAAATTCTTTTACATGTTAATATTAGGCCAATAGAGAAAAATTTAATCTTAAAGAAAATTTAAGAAGGAATGAAATGAAAAAACTATTTCTAGTGTTGAGTCTCGTTGTTTCCTCAAATGTAATGGCCCAAAATAATCTTTCCGCTGATGTAACTATTGATGATTTGCAATTCCAAAAACCAGATCAAGGCGTGGGAGCAGCGGGAACTCTCATTTTTAAAAGTGCCAAAGTTAATGGCGGTGGGATGGTAGTTAATCTAAGCAATGTAAATAAAATATTTGATTCACAAATATTTTTGCGCCCTACATTCTTAGGATTCACAACTCAGTTTGGAGACTTTGGATTAACTCTTGAAGAAAATAATATTCTGACTTCTGTCCAGACGATGCAAATCCATAATTCAAATCTTATTCTTGATGACAATCAAATGAACCTTTCGGGAGAACTTTTTAGATTTGTGAATACTGATGCAGATATGCAGTTGAAGAATTTTAGACTGTATTGTCAGAATACAGCACTGGAAGCGTTGGAGGATGGAAGTGTGCCACCTTCAAGTATGATCAATAATTGTCTCAATTATCTAACTCTCAATGGAACCAGTACACCTGGAAATATCTATTCTGATCTTGAATATAAAGGTGTCGATTTAAAGACTGGCGATAAAATGAATGTCCAGGCAAAGGTGAAGTCTTTTGATATAAGAAAAATGTCACTGGCAATGAATTTAACAACGCCTAAGTCAGTGAGCAATGATTCTTATACAATCAATGCAGACAATCTTATAATGACTTGTGCGAAAGATTCGGAGCTAACAAGTTTTGATCTTAACAAGATGGCAAAAGACTGTTCGAACCAGTTGAAAGTTTCTCCGCTTAAAGCAAGCATTGCTGATAAAGTAGCTAAGTCAAATTTCAACCTGGATATTAAAGATATCAATGTTAAAGACAAAATAGCTAACTTTACTTTAAACAGTGGGACCTTATCAGATCCAGCATCAACAACATATCTCACTAATATGGCCCTTAGCTGCCGTAAAGAAGTAGATACTAATTTCTTAGAACTTAATCAGGTCCTTAAAGACTGCCTTTCGTATTCACGTATTTCTCTTGCAGAAGTAAAGAGTACAAAACCAGATGGCGGACAGGCGAGTTCAGTAAAAAAAATCGTAGTGAGCTCTAATAGCAATAAAATGGTGATTCAGGCCGACGTCAATATTCTTGGATTTATGAATAGAGTTTCTCTTACTGCTAATGCGACTTTGAATGAAGCTAAAAAACAATTGGTTTTAAATGTAACAGAGACAAAGCTTCCTTTAGGAATGACTTCAGTGAAAATGCTAATGTATTTTCTGAAACAAAATATCATTTCCAAAGGTGTGACTTACGAAAATAACAACATTATTATTTCTTTATAGAGGTCCTTATGAAAAAACTTATTCTCGTTTTGTCTCTTGTTCCCACATTGTCATTTGCCAGCATTTATAGCTGCAGTGGCGCAGGTTATTCAGTTGAGTTAACAGGAAATCCTGTCGAAATGAAAGTGACTGGGAATGGTGTGAATGCGATGGCAAAAGATGTTAGCGTTTCACAAACATTTAATACAGTTGTGGCCGGTAATATTATAAGTCCGGCAGCGACAGTTAAATTAACCATTAGAGATGCCAGCTTTGGTAATCCAGGAGACCGCTTCAACGCCGCTTTTCAGGTTTCATCAGCTGCTGGTGTGAAAAATTATGCAGGGACTGTTTGTATTCGAGGAAATGAATAAGATCATTTTTATAGAAGGTGAGTAGCAGACCAGGATATAACTGACGTTGCTGATGAAAAATAATTAAAATAAAAAAAAAGGCCGCGTAGTGAGCGGCCTTTTTTATTTCTTAACTGCCGCTTTTTTTGCTGGCTTAACATTTTTTGAAGTTTGCTGTTTCTTTTCCATCGTCGGTGCTCCTGGAAGATTATAATAGTTATAACCATTCATAGGTGCTGACTTCGCATTCAAATCCACAGGGCTTTCTGATTTTACTTTGGCCTTTATTTTGGCATTTTTTGCTTGAGCATCTGTGTTGAACTGCGAGCAAGAAGATAAAAGTGATAAAATGAGAAATGAAAATAATAGGTGAGTTGATTTCATAGTGCCTCCCGGGTATGGGAGTATCCTAAAATAAGATGTTTGAGGCGTCTATTTAAGCATAAAACAATTTTTAATTGAGACGCTGCGATAAAGTCTAAACAGTCGTTATCCTATAACTTTCCCACGGTAATAAGTGAGATCTAAAGAGAGCACTTCCGTATTATATGAAACATCCATGTCGTCTGCCGTTCTTATGGTTTGAAACAGCAAATCTAGATGCATAAGAATAATTTCAGCTTGCCTAGGTGAGATACGTTTAAAGAAAGATGAGCGCTTCACTTTTGTTAATCCAAATTGCTCATTTTTTTTCAGGTCATAAGAATTAATCTTTTCATAAAGATTCTTAAGCGCTGTCGTTTCAGCTTTAGGGAATAGAAATTCTGGAAATGATGGAAAGTATAAATCATCTTCTTGATATATGAGTTTACCTTCGACCAGAGCTTCAAGGGCCTTCTCTACTTTATCAAATTTATAATTGGTTAGTTCTTTTTTTGCAATCCCACGTCTTGATAAAGTCAGGATGAGAAATAAGAAGTAATGAGTCTTGGCCGATGCGACGATGGACACTTGTTTTTCAGTAAGCTCCATCTGGTAAGAGCGGATGTGAGTCGTCGGGTTATTGTCTTTTTTGCTGACTTTCTTTTTTGGGACTGGAACTTCTTTGACTTCTTCTTTTGTAGCGCTCAGTAAACGCTTCATTTGCTGAGGAAACAAGGCCTTGCAGTAAGTGGCAACTACAAGATCGCCATCGGCCCCAGGAAGGAGGCTAGCTAGCTGAGAGATCACTTTCTCAGAAGGCATCAATTGATCAGACTCAATTTTCATGTAATAAGAGTAATTAAAACCTAGTTCTAATCTTTTTGAGAGGTCGATATAAAACGAGCGGGCACTTAAAAATCCCAGTTTCTTTCTAACTTGCTGAAGACATTCACCCAAGGTCTCATTCATGTATCTCCTATCGGTAGAATGTGTAAAAACTTGAGAGATGCGTACTGAGGCATTTTTTTATAGAAAGGGGTTATTAAAAAACTGAGTATTTTAGGGGAATAACCATGAAGACAATTTTAATGCTTGTAACTTTTCTCGTAACGACATCTGTATTCGCTAACAGCAACAACCTTACTGATGAATCAGGAGAAGGATGCGTAGAGAAGGCATCAAGAATCTCAAAGCAGTACTTTGATGTGGCCGATACTAAGGAGCAAGTAGGGTTTACTGTTCTAAAAGATGATACAGTTTCAGCTGTCTCTTTTAAGAATACAACTCCAGGCTCATACGACCAGACGTTCATTTCAGTGGTTAAGATTAAAATCGATCGCGATGGAAATGCTTACCGTCCTAAGGACCAAAAGGTTAAAGTCGTATTCAGTGGTGACTTTGATTGCGATAACTTAAAAGTTAAAGAAGTAAGCAGACTTGGTGGCGTAGAAAGAAACGATTAATAAGAATTAAGGCCACCTTCGGGTGGCCTTTTAATGCCCAAAATGTCTGATCTTTTGACATATATTTTTTATATGTCGAATAGTTAGACGGCCATCTTTTTCAATCCCATGAATTTAAACAAAAAAATCTTGGCATCACACCTGCAATTACCCTCTCATATTCAATAAACGAATGATGAGGTATTTATGAAAAAACTTTTATTAGTTCTTCTTGCTCTTCCAACTCTTGCTTCTGCAGAATTCAATGCAATGGCACAAAAACCAAACATCCTTGAATTAAGAAAATATATGCCAGTCTCTGGAAAAATGGAGATGAGATTCGTTCACGATAGTCCACGAGTTGTTATTAAACTTGCTCCTGGATCAAAAGAAGTGAAAGAGCTTTTTGACAAAGTTCTTGAATCAGACTTAAGCAGACTAAATTGTGATGGTGATTACTTCCTTACATATGATGGATTCGGTACTCAGTACATTAATATCCAATCAATTAAAACATGTCTGGATGATGAAGGATCTGTTGTGGTTCACTCAGTAGGGATTGCTCAATTAAATGATAAGCAAATCGCAGATAGTAAGCGAGTTATTGATGAGAACCTTAAACCTGTAGCTATAACAAACCCTGCGGTTAACAATAGCACTCTTCCAAAGCCTGATACTTCTAAGTCGGGAGTGTTCTCACCTAAATTAGGTAAAGCAGTCGCAAAATAAGCATTATAAAAATATGATCTATAAGAGGCCCGGAGAATTCCGGGCCTTTTTTAATTATAACGAATTTTTTCGACAGATTCTAATTCAAATTTACCATATCCAATAATGGGTTCATTGATATTGGGGCCGCTAAGAAATACAACTTTAGTATGTGTGATAGCAGTAATAGAGAGAAAACTGCCTTCGTAGTCTAAGATGCCAAGTTCTGCAGGCCCAAGTTGATTTCCGTCGCTTAAAACGATCTCACCACTAATTACAAATAGCGCGGCATTTTGATTTTTTATAACTTTAAGCTCAACAGTGCGCTTGGGATTTAAGCGCATGTCCCAACACTCTAATGACTCGGCCTCGATGGGCCCTTTTTCTTTGCCGTAGGCCCCAGCGATAATTCTGGCCTTTCCTGCATTTTTTGGAAGCTGAATGAGAGGTACTGGCATTTTTGTCAGATTATTATATTTTAGCGGATCGATGTTATCAGGTAGACATAACCACAATTGAAAAGTTTTAGAGATTTCTTTTGAAACATACTCTCCGTCTTGTAGTACACCACAATCACTCCTCATCCATTCAATATCTTTTTTCGTAAGACCATTTTTATCACGCTTAGAATTGACATCTTCTAAATCTAAGTCGCTGGAATAGACGACAGTTATTATATCCAACTTTTTTATATTGAGTTTTTTAGTATCACTCGTAATACTTATTGGCCCTTTATAATCCATAAGAAGAAAAGGTGAATGTATATCTGAATCACTATGGAATTCGTTTGTTTGAGTAAATAATAATTTCTTTATAAGCGCCTCTGGTTATTGACTGATTTTCATAAACAATAATAACGTTGAGTCCAGTTGATCTTTTTTATTTTGATACTTCGTTAAGCTAATCAATTTAAACCTAGAGCTTTAACTAAACTCATCAGGAATTAAAGATTATTTATATCGTTTTAAACTGTCACTACGCACCCGAACTAAAGCGTACGGGGAGTAATTTCAACGAAGATGCTTTATAATAAATATATGCATGAAACCGATTCAAAATACAGCAGTTTACTTATATGTCTGGCAGAAAATATTAAAGCTGCGAGATTAAGAAACAGATTGAGACAATCTGACATGATTGATTTTGGATTTTCAGAAAGATTTATTCAAAAATTAGAAAGCGGGAACTATTCACCCAATCTCTATACCATGCATAGAATTGCATGTGCCTTGAAAACACCTATTGATGAGTTATTTAAAAAACCTTTACACCTTAACGATGACATCAATTGAAGAGTATTTTTTTAACTTTGATAATATCTCTTCAGGAGACTGCATTTCAAAGGGAGCAAAACCAATCACCGGTTCATTAACAGGCTCTCCACCTAGAAAAAGAATTTTTGTGTGCTCTTTTGTGGTTAAGGAAAATGTATCGCCCTGACGTTCCAGAATGCCTAACTCCGCTTCATTGACTTCATTTCCATCACTCAGAATAATTCCTCCACTAAGAACAAATAAGGCCGCCGTATGCCCTTCAGGCACTTTAAACTCGATGGTATGGCCGGCATTCAAACGCATATCCCATAAGTTCATAGGAGACAGGGTTTCAGTTGGCCCGAGAAGGCCTTGATACTCTCCGGCCAGCACTCGAATCTTTCCTGCATTATCTTGAAGTTGAATTAAAGGGATTTGATCTGCTTTTATTTCTTGTGACCTGGGATGAATCGGGCCTTTGTTAGGAAGGTTAATCCAAAGTTGCACAATTTCCTGTGCATCGAGAGTTAAGGAATTATTGTCTTTATGAATAAGTCCTGAATCTCCAGACATCCATTTAATATCACCTTTTGTTAGCACTTTCATATCGTCTTCAAGGTTACGTTTTTCAATATCGGAAGAATAAACGATGGTGACTAGTTCTAATCCACTTAAAACATGTTCTTCTTTCTGCAGATTCTTTTTTTTCTGCTTCAGATCCATGGGGCCCATATAGTCCATAAGTAAAAAAGGAGAGAAATCTTTAGAGACTTTAGTTGATAGGGTATCGTCAGATTGTATGAATAATAATTTTTTCATGTGTACCTCTTCTATTAAATTGTACAACTGCAGACACGGAATGATCCAATTTTCATAAGGAAAATTGTGTATTAGAGAGAGAAAACTATTGAATAAAATAGCGAATGACTTCGCTTTTTGAAGGTTCTCTCGTGACACGACTTATTTGTATCGGGTTAAAAAGGTTGTAGTAACTCTACAATTATGTATGCGAAACACCGAAAAAAATTATAATAAGCTTCTTGCTCATATGGCAGAGAATATAAAAGAAGCGAGAATGAAGAAAAAGTTAAGACAGTCAGATATGATTGAGTTTGGCTTTTCAGAAAGGTTTGTTCAAAAATTAGAAAGTGGAATCTATTCGCCTAATCTTTACACTATTCATAGAATTGCTGAAGCGTTTGACACTACTGTGGATAAACTCTTTAAGGCAAACGCAGCACTGAAATAAATAATCATTTAGTATGTATCCCTTTCATGTTTGTACGAACTACTTAATTCGCGTCAACGTGTTTTTTTGATTACTCTGATATCTGAAATTTTATTCTAGTTCAATGATTGATAAGAATCTAGAGCTGGCAGGGCAAGGTCTAGGAAAGTAGGTTGCTTTTTTAAAGTCTTCACAAAGTCATGTATAATTCTCTCTTCATCTTTATTCAAAATCATTATTGAGTCGATGCAAATGGCCTTTAAAATCTCAATAGTGTCTGCCGCTGTAGATGTCTTGATAACTTTGAAACCTCTTTCTGAAAGTTTCTCCTCAGCAATTTCTAAAAATTTTTTGTCCTTATCCATTACTAAAACTTTTAAGCGAGTCTTTATCATATACATATTCCTTGTTTAATAAATTCTAGGCGAATTAAATGTGGCGGGTCAACATTTATGAACAATTAAAATTAATTTTGCATTGTTTTCAAGACACTAAGAGCAAAAATAGTTGAGTGTTAATAGGTAGAAAAGCAAAAGAAAAGGCCTGAGAAATCAGACCTTAATGTTTTATGTGAAAATATAATTGAATCTAAAATTGAAAATAATAATTTTGTGAATATCCTCTCGTATCCCATTGTCCATCAAACAAAGGGGCCACTTCAACGTTCATCTTGTCTTGATAACCAGTTCCAATCATGGCCTTGGCCATACATTTAAAACGAGTGTAGTTTTTCTGAAAGTAAGGTCCGCTATTAAACTCATTGCATGAAACATAAGCAAAAACTGTAAGATCGCTTGTAACACCTTTGTTATTAACTCGAGTCCAGAAGTCCACATGAGGAGTGTCACTCGAGTTCTGAAACCATGAATACGTAATAGTGATGCGTGAGTCTTTTGCGTATGAGCAATCCGGGCCAGCTGCGTTGAGTGCTTGGATCGCAAGGTTGTTACCAAAGGCCGTTGTGACTTCCTTAGATGTTGTATGCATCGTCGGGCAACCAGTCGAGTCTGAAGCAAAAGTTGTGAATGATAAGAGAACAGCTAGAGAAGTCATTAGTGTTTTCATAGGCAGGAACATATCTAATTAAGCAAAGAAGTGAAAGTGAAATTATTTGATTGTTAGGTAGACAAACGACGTAATACAAACATGTTATGAGTTAGATTTTATAGTTTTTTCTTTTTGAGCACGCATTATGCGTTCATGATAGTCGAGAATCAATTCTATGATTTCAGTTTTTGATAATTGTGGGTCTTGTTCTTTTAAATTTTTAATTTGGGCCATCAACTCATTAGAAACTAATTTTCCATTCAGATAATCCATGCACTCGGTGACGAGTGATTTAGGTAATTCAATATTTTTATCTGTGCTGGAAATACTCATATTGATCTCCATATCGAAAGTATTCTTATAATTATTATAGCTGATTTCTAAGGATAGGAGGAGCGGGCAAAGTATAACAGATTAAAATGCTCAGAATGTAAGGCGATTGATATGTATGACTTCAAAAAAAGCGCATAGAAATGTGGCAATTTTTTAGCAATTTTCATTGGTAAACTTAAACATTTCGTTTTGCTTGTTTATATCCCCCAGAAATTCCTAAAATTGCAAAAGCTTGAGGTAAGCTTATGGTTCTTTTTTGTAAATAAAGATTGATCATTAAATAACATGAAACAGAAAATCCTAAAAATCGCAAAACCGATGAGGACTTTCAAATTAGCAATGCTTGCGGCGCTCATTTGTTTAACTCTAAGTTTTAACATTTCGGCCAAAGAAAAAATTCGTCTGACGACAGGTGAGTGGGTTCCTTATGTTTCAGAGAATCTGGATAACAAAGGTCTCTTTGCTCAAATTACGGTTGAAGCTTTTGCGACACAGGACATAGAGGTTGAGCTTGGATTTTTCCCATGGCAACGAGTATTCCAGTTGTCTCGAACTGGAGAATGGGATGGAACAATTGCTTATGCAAAAACCAGTGAGAGAGAGCAGTACTATATTTATAGCGAGCCGGTCTATACAGGACAGTATGCTTTATTTCATTTAAAGAATCATCCAATCAAATGGCAAAAATACACTGACCTCCACGACATCAGGATCGCGGCCACTCGTGGATTTGGCGGAATGGGACAAGAATTTCTTGAAGCTGAGGCCAATAAAGTTATTAACGTTGATCGTCTGGCATCAGACGATCAAAGTTTTAACATGCTTTTACTCAACCGTGTTCAGGCCGTAGCAAGTGACGTCGAAGTTGGTTATGTTCTACTTAATAAACTCTTTGGTTCAGAGAAAGCAAGCTTGTTCACTCACAGTACTAGACTTATTCAGCAAGCAAAATACCATTTGGTACTGGCGAAGAATTTAAAAAAGAGTGAAGAGCTGATGAAAAAATTTAATACTGGATTAAATATTCTCAAACAATCGGGAAGATATAATCAAATCATAAGTGAGTTTTATCAGCGAAAAGCTTATAGAGATTCAATTCCCGCCAAAGCGCTGGTGCGCCTTGTTCATCAGTAGCACATCGGACTTATTAGATATTCTTTTTCTGACTGATATTTTTTAACGATCGCTGCACATTTTTCTCTTTCGGCCGGACAAGCTAATTTTTGTCCTGATGATTTTTCAAGTTCAGCAATAACTTTCATGACTCTGTCTTCAACAGATTTGTTAGAGTACTTGCTACAGTTGATAGCTTCATCCCAACCATCATCAACATACTTGCTGAATTTGAATTGTTTTCTTAAATAAAATTTAGAATCTTCACAACCAATATAATTATCACCGTCTTTTTCATTTAATAAATTGTTCCAGAACTCATACCCATTACGGTTGGCCACTAAGTCGCCATATGAGAAGACAGCAGATCTCTCATACCCATAAATACCTTCTTCAAGGGAAATCCCTTTATTAAGCGCATCCTGCATTGGAAGACCTTGTCTGTTAACCATATCGTAATAAGTATGGCCTTCATCAAAGAAGTGACCAAATTTATCCGAGGCCACCAGTGTTCCATTAACATTAAAAAATGTCGCCATTCCAAATTTTCCAAGTTGGACCGGCCAGTTCTCAGAGATTTTTAAATCTTTATAAATTGAATTACTAATTTTTATATAATGGCCTTGAAGGACACTATTGTGTGATGACCAGAATTCGAAAACACCAACCACTGGACGGAGGAATTCGCCTTCCATTGCTTTGATGGCCACTTCAGGGGCACAAGCGTGTTTCTTTTTATTGGCCTTAACAAGGGCCTCGGACATTCGTCTGTTGACTTCATCATTAAGTAGCGGCTCCATGTCTTTATAGTCGGTAAAAAGACGGGCGCTAAAGGCATCTCCTTCTGAGGCATGTGCCAGTACGGGTAAAAGAAGAAGCATCATTAGGTATTTCATAAAGACTCACTCGTTTAAAGTATAATGAGCTATCTATCGCAAATAAGAGGCCAGATCTTATGAATGTGAATCTTATGGGTTAGTTATCCGCCCCTCCCTCTAAAACACTAGAAAAAAGACACCTGTCCAACATTTAGGCAGGGCCTTTAGAGGCCAAATCACTTCTATTTGAAAGCGAGTTCCTTGTGATGAGGTCTTTTTTATGCTAATCATCAAGAAAGCAATACCTAAGGATTATAGACAATGAAAAAAGAGTTCAAACTTACAGACACTAAATTAGCTCCAGCTCGTCAGGTAGACGCTGTAAAGCACGAGATCAATAAATACATCGCCAGAGAAAGAAGAAAGACAGTAGCAGAAGGTTCAGACTTCTGGGACTTCGATTGTAAATTCGGAAAAGATAAAGAAAGCGCTGCCACTATTCACGTTTCTGAGATCAATAAATTGATTGATAAAGAAGTAAGCGAAGAAGCTGCGAGTTTTTATATCGAGATTTTAGCGAAATCAGCTAAGAGAATGCAGAAAGCAAAAGCGTAGTATTCATTTCGAAGTGCCAGACTTGCGTCTGGCATATCTAAATTTTCTTTGAATAATTACTCATTACCTCTAATACAAACAACACCAGAATAATCCTGTACACCAGCTGCTGATGAGACCTGAAGACCAGCATTGAATCTGTCGCCAGGGTTTCCAAAGCTTGCGTCTTTGATTGTTAATTTAACAGTTGCAGCAGGTGCCGCAATATTTCCAGTAACAACTGTATCAAACGTTTGAGAAACGCGAACGTTTTGTGCCATAGAATTGAAGCCGTTACCAGCAACTTTCATTTCAACTGGAGCTCCAGTTAATTCAATAGAAAACCCAGCACCAGAGCAGCTGTAGATGCTTGCAAAAGAAAGTGTAGGGACAAGAGACAGAGCAATTAATAAACTTTTCATAAATACCTCTATAGGGAAATAATAATATTGTTATTTTGGTAAGTCACATCTTTAGAAATTAAATTCTTTTTAAGGAAGTACATTAGTAATTTCACTGATGTAAATCCCAGTGGGAGTTTAGTGTCAGTTACTGTAAGAGTTAACTTCCCCGTCGTATCGTTAAAAGCACCCATAGCGTAGATTGAAACTCTAGAAGTAAATCCGATAATTTTAACGTCGGCCTGGATAAGCATCTTCCCGCCGTCTGAGTTCACAGCGATCTTTTTTATCGAGCTTCCTTTATTGTCATCTGGCTTAGTACTTTTCACTTCACCGATATTGATACGAGTGTAAGTGATACAGTCTTTAATAACCTGGTTTAACTCCAGAAGGTCTGTATCTGTTTCTTTTCTGCAGTTAAGTAACATGTCGCTGATAAAAGTTGTTGAGACAGCATCAGAAAGAGTTCCGCTGTTTAAAGCAAGGTAGACAATTTTCTTTTCTACCGCGATATCTTTTACATCCAGATTGAAGGTCGATTTGGCCACGTTATCAACCAAGCTCGCTTTTAGTGGGGCAATTTTTAAATTGTTTAAACAGTCTTTTGTTAATTTATCAGTATCAAAAGTTGTAAGACTCGGGTCTTTGGCACATTTTAAATTAACTGTATCAGCGCTGATGATGTAAGAGTCATTGCTTACTGATTTTAGATTGGCCATGGTCATTGAAAGATTCGTTTTTCTGATGTCGACAGTTTTAACTTTCGCCAGAAGTGCGGTCTTGTCACCGGTTTTAAGGTTTACACCTTTGTAGTCTAGTGTCGCATAAACGTTTTCAGCAGTGTTGGTACCATTCAACGTTAGATAGTTCAGGCAGCTTGTAACCAGATCTGCATTGACTGAACTTTGACAATAAAGTCTGAACTTTTTCAGCATTACATCTGTATCAGCATTAACGAATTTTAAGTGTTCGCCAGAAAGGTTTAACTGGTTGTCGTCAAGGATGAAGTTTGAGTTTTGAAGTTGCATTGTCTGGATAGACGTCAGCATATTATTTTCTTCAAGTGTAAAACCGTAATTTCCAAACTGAGTTGTAAATCCAAGGAAAGTTGGACGTAAGAAAATTTGTGAATCAAAGAATTTATTAACGTTTGTTAAATTAAGAATAATTCCATTGTTGTTAACATTGGCGCTTTTAAAAATTAGAGTTCCGGCACGTCCCACACCTTTAACTGGTCTTTGGAATTGCAAGTCATCAATCACCATTTCGGCAGAAAGTTTTGTTTCGGCCTTCAACTGAGTTGATAGAATTAAAGTGAGGAATAAAAACAAGTTTTTCATAAGTGATCCATGTGATTTTTGGGGAGAGTAGCAAAAGTTCTATAGAGTGAATTCTGGTGTGTAAAAAATTCACTATCTTTAGCGGGTTTTAAGTGAAAAGTTTGACCAGGTGGGGGGGATAACAACCTTAATCAGTCG
The DNA here is from genome assembly GCF_035013165.1 of Bacteriovorax sp. PP10. Lineage (NCBI taxonomy): Bacteria > Pseudomonadati > Bdellovibrionota > Bacteriovoracia > Bacteriovoracales > Bacteriovoracaceae > Bacteriovorax > Bacteriovorax antarcticus. The sequence continues at coordinate 324,369 of NZ_JAYGJQ010000003.1, read as the reverse complement.
GTAAATCTATCATTACCCACTGAGTTTACTTTGTTAATGTTCAAGAGACTTGTGCAGAAATCTTCATAAATAAATTATACGCCGAGCGCAGTGATCTTCATTATCAAGAGGCCTATTCTTAGTAAATAAAATGTCAGGGATTATGCAGAATGGATGGATTCTACCGCAAATTATATATCAACATATTTCTTACGCTTTTCTTTCTGTTAGGATTTATTGTTTTTGCAATGATCTCCTTAAATAAAATTGTAGAAGAACAAAATCAACTCGTTTCCGGACATGCAGAAGAATTGATTCTTGCTCAAAAACTTCACTATGAAATTTCTATGCAATTTGCGGCGATGCCTATTTATGTTTTATCTGGTGATGATGAAATTCTTAATTCATTTGAAAACAATCGCAAAGACTTCACAGCTATTCTGGCAAAATTAAAAAGCATGCTCAATGATCCGCAGGAAGTTAAATTGCTGGATGATATTTTTCTTGCTGAGAAAAATATGCATGAAGAAGGATTAAAAGGAATTGCTATGAGTCGATCTGGCGTCTCTCCTCAGAAAGTTAATCAATACTTTAAAAATCTTAAAACTCTTCATACGGATGTAAGCTTACCTGAGCTCCTGCAAACTCTTGTCAGTACAAAAATGCGTGATTTTGAAGATGCCAAGAAGGAAGATGCTGTACTTTCTCGAAAAATTATCTTCTTTCTCGCCATCGCTTCAATCATCTGTATTGCTTTTGCCGGCATGATCACTGCTCTTTTTGTTAAAGTTGTGAGAGAAAAAAAGAAAGCAGAAGAAAAAGACGCCTTTATTTCAAATGCGAGGAAAGAGATAGTCGATACCGTTTCTCACGACTTAAAAAATCCTCTTTCTTCTATCCGTCTGGGGCTGCAGTATGTAGAAAAAAAGATTGCTAAAAGTCCTTGCCCGGAAGACTATGAAGTTTCTAAAGGGCTGACGATTATTTTTAGGTCAGTCGATAAAATGGAAAAGCTTATCTCTGATTTACTTGATCATACAAAATTAGAGGCCGGAAAATTAGTGCTTGAACCTGTTGAATGTGACCTGGCGAAATTTACGAAAGAAGTTATCGAACAATTCCGACCTATTGCTCAATCAAAAGATATTCAAATTACATCCGATCTTGATGACTGTGGTAAGACAATTGTTTGTGATCAGGGACGAGTCGAGCAGGTGATCTCGAATATTGTAGGGAATGCATTGAAATTCACGCCAAATGGTGGGCAAATTCATATTATGATGAAGTATGAAAGTGAGAACGCCGTTATCTCCATTCATGACACTGGATATGGAATGAGCCATGATCAGCTTGAGCATGTATTTGATCGTTACTGGCAGGTCAAGGATACTGCTAGTCAGGGCACCGGGCTTGGGCTCGCTATCGCGAAAATTGTAGTGGAGACTCATCATGGAAAAATATGGGCAGAAAGTGAACCGGGGAAGGGCTCAACATTTCATTTTTCATTGCCGGCCGAAACGAATAAAACGTCCTATCTGCACTAGTGCCAACTTATAAAGTAACTACTGGGATGCCTGATTTGTTGATGTTTAGTTTGCCTTAATAATCGCCTCTTTTTCTCCTTCTTAAGATGATGAAATCAATATGCTTATCAACGATAAAGTTTTTTCCTTTATAATTTTTAAAACTCCGCTTAGAATGATTTTATAATATAGAACCTTATCAAATTTCTCAGAGGCAACTTATATGGCACTTGGACTCGATAGCAAAATTCTTATTGTTGATGATTTACCTTCAATGCGCTCTGATCTGGTTCGTATTTTGACTGAGCTGGGTTTTCAAAATATGAAACAGTGTGAAGATGGTAAGCAGGCCTGGGATCATCTAAGGGCCGAAGCATTGAACGGCAATTATTATGAAATTATTTTTTCAGATATTAATATGCCAGAAATGGATGGGCTGACTTTGCTTAAACACCTAAGAGGTGTTGAAGGTTATAAAAAAATTCCGATTTTTATTGTGAGCACTGAAAACGAAAAATCGACAATTATTAAAGCGATTATGGGAGGGGCCACTGATTATATTATTAAACCGTATGACCCCTTTATCGTGAAAGAAAAAGTAATGGGAAAACTTAAAAAAGGTTAAAAACTGCCCCACTAGAGTGGGGCTTTGCACATCTATTATTTTCATTAATAATCTTCATTTCTTGAATTTGTTCTTTAATTTTTCCAATTATTTTAGGCATCTGTAATTTTAGAACTTCATTCTTTCTTGCATCCTCATTGGCATGACTAGCGGCTGCCCTAATTTAGAATGCTCATACTATCAAACCATGACCTTTTGTAAAAAGGATGGGCACTATTTTCGAAAAGATGACTCTCGAAGAATTCAAAGATTTAAATGTCAGTGTTGCCAAAGAAAATTCTCGGCATCAACTCACACGCTTGAGTGGAAACAAAAGAAAAGAAGAGTAAATATTGAACTGTTTAATATCCTTGCTTCAGGAGTCTCGATGCGAAGGTCAGCGCTAATTTTGCGCGTCCATCGAACGACGGTCGATAGAAAATTGCGCTATCTTGCTCAAAAATCCAGAGTTATGCATGAAGATCTCTTAAGAAAGATTGGTACAGATAAAACTGTCCACCTCCAGTTTGACGATCTTATAACGACCGAGCATACGAAACTAAAGCCACTATCAATCACAATCGCAGTAGATGCAAAAAGAAGATTCATTCTGGGAACTGCCGTCTCTCAAATTCCAGCATTCGGACATCTTGCGACTCTTTCCAGACGTAAATATGGAAAGAGAAAAAGCACTCATAAAGAACATTTATATAACTTGCTGAATAAAGTTTCACCATTTGTAGATCAAGCTGCAAAGATTGAAAGTGATGAACACAATTTGTATGCTCCAGCTGTTGAGAGATTTTTTCCACACGCAACTTATTTTCAGTACAAAGGTGGTCGAGGTTCAGTCGTCGGACAAGGGGAGCTAAAAAAACTTCGGCGTGATCCTCTTTTTATACTCAATCACACTTGTGCGATGCTTCGAGCAAACATCAATCGACTTATCAGGAAAACGTGGTGCACGACTAAAGACCCAAGACGCCTTGAGGATCATCTCGCAATTTACATTGCTTTTCACAATCATGTTCTATTGAATAAATAATTTTTTTATGAATTGAATACAAGAATGGAAAGAAAAAGCCCCACGGTAGTAGGGCAGTTTAAAAAGGTTAAGCGTCTTGTAAGGGGATAAAAAATAGGAAGCTTGATCCACGCCCTACAGCAGTTTCAATTTCAATTCTTCCACCTAATTTTTCTACAACTTCTTTAATTGCTGACATACCTACACCACGTCCTGAGAGGGCGCTGACTTCATCCCTTGTCGAGAAGAACGGGTCAAAGATGATGTTGATAATTTCATCTTCCGTGTAGTTTGAAATATCGATGTCCGGGTTTTTTTCGCTGTATTTTCTTTTAATGATGTCGCTGTTGATACCCGATCCGTCATCCTGAATATTTAAGCAGAATAAGTTTTCTTTTTCATTTTTTAACATATCAAAGGCCACAATAATTTTTCCGGCAGCGCTTTTGCCAAGCTCTCTTCTGACTGCAGGAGTTTCGATCCCGTGGTCAATACAGTTTCTGAAAAGGTGAATAAGAACGTTGAAGAATTCAAGCAGATGAGTCGGCTCGATTTTTAACTCTGCATTGTGAAATTCAATTCCAGTAAATTCCTTACCTGTTTTTTCTGCAGCTTTAAAGCATACATCTTCATAGGCCTTAAAGTAGTCGATGACCGGCTCTTTTACGACAACTTCATAGAACATATCGCGAAGCTCTTTCGATGAATTTTGATTGATAAGATCTTTTAGACTGTTGATAGCTGAAAGTGGAATTTCTTTGAAGTTCTCTCCACCGTAAAAAGATGTTCCAAGTAATGAATCCAGCTCTTTTTTTACAGTATTAAAGTTTGTTCTGATGGACTCAACTTGTGTCATTAATGATTCATTGTATTCATCAGGGTCCATGCCTGCTTCCTTCGAAGCTGTTACAAGACTTTCGTAACCGCGGGCCTCGACTTGAAGTTTTGAAAGCGAGTACATACCAAAACCACCGTTTAACGTGTGGAAGAGCATCATCGCGAGGTCGAAGTGGATAACGTTTAGATTTCTGTCGTAAACAGTAGAGAACTGATTCAGGATGCTGTCAGCTTCATCGCAGAACGACTTAAAGTGAGTCTTGTTATTTAAAATCTTAATAATCATGGCAACGTATAAGTCGTTTTCTTTCTTCTTTTCTACGGCCTGTATTTCAAGAGTTTTATCAGTACCAACCGTTACGATACTTTTGATTTTTTCTTCTTCATCTTTCATCGGGTAATAGTCGATCTGAACGTATTTAAAATCCGGGTCAGTGTGATCAGTTCCAGAGATTTTTGTTCTTGGCCCTAGGTTAACGGCACTATCGAAAGGGATCATTTCGCTGAAGAGAATTTTTGACCACTGATTGATGTTACTTATTTCATGTTCATCGTGGATGCCCAGGACCTCAGTCAATTGTTTTCTCGGAGGGGCCATACCGAAAATACCCTCACAAGCATTTGTGTAAATGTCATGGCATTCAAGCTCTTCATCAAAGACAAAAAGACCCTGATCTAAGCTGTTGATCATGGCACCAACGAAGTCGTTGGCCGTCTTTAATTCGATGGTCCTTTCTTCTACCTTCACTTCGAGGTTCTTACTGTAATCTTCTAACTGGAAGATCATATCCTGCTTTTGATTCAGGAGGCTTTTGATTTCTTTGTTCATCCAGTTAAAACTGGTTGCTAGTACACTTAGTTCGTCTGACGTCTTAACGATAACTTCCTGATCGAAATCTCCTTCGGCCATTTGTTGAGATTTCGCAGTCAGGACTTCGATCGGGTGGGTGATACTTGATGAAAAGTAAATCCCGCAGGCAATCGCAATACCTAAAAGAACGCAGGCGAATAATACCGTTTTGATAATAAGAAATTTTGTAATCCCGAAGGCCCTATCGCGGTCAATGAAAGAGGCGACAATAAAGCGCGAGTTCCCAGAGACAGCATATGAAAGAAGTTTCGTTTTACCTTCGAAGTTAACTTCTTTTGTCCCTTTAAAAATATTTTTATAATCAATCAGCTTTAGCCATTCAAAAGATTGTTTGGCGTCACTTGAATCAAGAAAAGCAATTTGATTGGAGAAAATATTATCGCTGTCTGCTAGGCGGTTCAGCCCGCGCATGTCTATCAGGGAGAAAAAAACCTTTGGTGAGCTGGCCGTTTTATGTAGGGCCACGATAAGGTCGGTCCCTTTAAAATCGTGAACAAATTTTACTTCGTTGAAGCTTTCACTTTTTATCGATTGCAGACTTTTTGAAAGCAAGATTCTGATTGAATCCAGGTTGGAGCTATCTTTGGTCCATGTTTGCCCACGATAAGCTTCATTTTCAGTGTAATTGTTGATAGGCAATTCAGTAGTGTTTTCGTTGGGTACCTCTGTTGATCCAACTGCGATATAGTCTTTTTCTTCGTTGAGAAAATTTTTGAAGTCAAAGTTTTCAAGGGTTGAGAGGAATGCATACGTTTGAGATTTACTTTTTATCGAATCAATATGCGTTTGTATTTGCTCTACGATATTCTCCGACTTTTTTAGTCCTGATTCGTAGATATAGCTGGTTTTGTCCTCAATGAAGAGATTGTAAGAGTAAAGAAGGTTGAAGGCGGTACACAGGATAAGCAGAATGCTAATCCCCCCTAAAATTTTAAAATTTAGCCCAAACATAATTTTTTTCATTTTTTGATCACAGGTAAAATAGTTTTGTTTGTAAATTGTATAATATTATTTACAATAACTATAGATGCAATTTTTAGAATCATTATTACCTCCTCACTTTACGAGTCGTAACAGAATTATCTTTTTTCTGGCGATTCTCTTTTCTTTTATTTCTTTAATCGCTTTACTAAAAGTCGCGCCCAAAGATGAAACCCAGTCACGAAAAATGCTGGCCACGCTGGTAGAGCAGAATCAGTACGTAACCCGTAAGTTTAGTAATTCTCTGTCATTTATTGAAGTTGATAAAGGTGACAAACTCTTCAATGGAGACCAGATTTTCACTGGAGAAAACTCGACTGCAAAAGTTGTTTTTACTAAGTCGGGTAACATTTTAAATATTCCTCCAAGAGGTCTGGTTAAAATCGAAGAAGGGCAAAGTGGAGAGAATGTAGATATCCAAAAAGGTCTTGCAGAATTCGTTATTCAAAAAGGTCAGTCAATTAATATTGTTCAAGGGACTGAGACCATCACTTTAAAGGCCAACGATTCAGAGCAGGGAACTGGTAAGATCTTTTTTAACGATAAGAAGATTGTTTTACAGGTTGATTCCGGCCAAATCAGTATGAACGATGCGAAAGGAAAGGTTCAAGAGGTGAACAAGAATGAATCGTTCACGCTTGATGGAAATGATATTACAAAAGTTGCGGGTGTTGGTTTAACTTCTCCGGTTTGGGGACAGAAAATTGATATCTGGCAAGGTCTCTCTCTAGAGTGGACAAATAAAGGTGCCGTTGAAGCGGTTCTTGCCCGCGATAGTGGCTTTAAAGATGTTGTCGGAAGAGTGACAGCTCCCAGATCACCTCATAGCTGGACTCTTCCGTTGGAAGAAGGCCGTTATTATTTAATGGTTAAGCCGGCCAATAATAAAGTTAAAGAAGGGACTTCTTTTCCGCTGGAAATGTATTCAGCTCATTCAATCAAAACTTTTTCACCGGCCGATCACTCACAGATCAGTTTAAAGCGTGGCGAAGGAATCAAGCTTTCATGGAATGAAGTACCAGCTCAAAAATATAAAGTGACTATTTACGATCAGGACGGAAAAAGCAAAGTCTTAATGACTGAGACTCCGGAATTAGTGATTGGTGATGTGAAAGGCTCAACAATTGAATGGAGTGTGGCCCCTCAATTGCGTTCAGGTGCTTTTCTGGCAGATTCGGTAACTAATCATATTGGTTTAACTTACGATGGTGAAAATAAGATTATTTCTCCAAAAGCTCAGCAGGGATTTATTTATGGTAAAGAAAAAATAAATCTGGCATGGACTGCTGCTAAAAATGAGCGCATTCACATTAAATTAACGAATACGAATCAAAATCAGATTGTACTTGATAAAGATACACTGGAAAATAAAATCGAATTCAATCCTGAAGCTCCAGGGCTCTACTCTTTTGAAGTTTTATCCAAAGACTATCCGAACGCAGTTCCTGCGAAAATTGATTTTTCGGTAGCAGCGAGAATTGCAGATTGGGAATTGAAAGCACCAGTTGAGCTAGGTTCAATTGATGCTGAAGAAAAAAAGGTTGAATTAAAATTTTCACCAATGACTAAAGACCTTAGTGAAATTGAATTGAGTATCTATAGCGATGAGGCCCTAAAAAACAAGATTACATCGAGTAAGGTTTTATCGGGAACGATCATCTATACTGTCAAAAAATTTGGAACTTTCTGCTTTATCCTAAGGCCGATTAATAAATCATCAGTCTGGCTGCCAAGTGGAACACAATGTATTAACTATAAAGAGATGGCACCTTTTGATGTGATCGCTAATACAAAAAATATCATTTTAAAATATACAAAAGTTAATGGAGTTGGGAGTTATTTAATCAATCTTCCGGTCGTAGAGAGAGCGGCTTCTTATGAAGTCCAGGTTTTTGATGATGCTCAAAAAGTAGTATTTGCAGATAAATCTAAAAGTAATGTCATTACATGGCCATCGAGCAAGACTGGCATTTATTATTACAAATATAGGGTCATAGACAGTAAAGGCCGCATAAGCGATTACTCTGGAGTGAGTAAGCTTATTTTCCCTATATCTCCTCTTACGGAGTGGCGAGAATGAAAAAAATATTTTTTTTAACATTGCTGATGCTCTATTCAGTAATTGGATCTGCTCAAGATGTTAAGCCGACTTATTACAACTTTCTTTATAAAGTAGATGAAGATGATACCTTTGCTTCAATTTTAAGATTGTATGTAAAAGATGATGCCGTTATTAATAAAAAGACACCTCTTGTTCTAAAAAATATTAAGAACAATCCTCAAGTTAAGGACTGGACTAATCTGGTTCCAGGAACGCTGATCTCTGTTTATATTCCTGAAGACATGATGGATATGAGTAAATATCAGAGTAAGCAGGCCATTGTTTACACAAAAAATGAAGAGACAAAAAAAGTCATTATGGCGAAGATCAGTCCACCCAATGGATTTAAAGGTTCTATTTTTTACATGGCCTCTTGGGGCGATTTTTCACAAAGCTCTGAAGGGACGACTGTTAATTACAAGCAAAACTCACTTATCACTTTAGGTCTTCAGGGAAATTACTTTCCAAAAGATAGTCTTTATTCGTTTTCTTCGAGTGTTTATTTTTCAAGCTTTACTGCTGCAGAAACAACACTACCACCAAAGTCAGTAAAACTCCCTGCTGAAATCGGATTTAATTTCTATGGTGACTACCTTTGGAAGAAGCCCCGTATCAGTTGGCAGGCCGGTCTTGACTATGAAAAATTCAGTGCTTTTAACATTGAAGGGATTTATAACGATCAACAAATTTATCTTGATCGAGTTTCTGTTATTTATGCGACTGTAGGTGTTTCTCACGTTTTTTATATTTTAGAAAAGCCATTTTTCATTAAAGCGTCGCTATCAAAAAGCGTAAGCTCGACAACGACCACAGAGTATACAGCATCTACTAAGAAAGAATCCCTGACAGGGACGAAAGCGCTTTTTTACTTAAACTATAAATTCACTGATAAGTTCTTTTTGCATACGATGCTAAAAGTTCACACGATGTCGGGACCTAGTGATTTGAGTTCAACAAGGTTAGGAGTTGGCGTTGGCTACATTTTATTTTAAGAATTCAGCTTTTTTAATATTGTTTGGTTTTTTAACTCTTCAGGTAGGAAGTGCCCAGGAAACTGCTGCTAAGAAGCCTGTAGCGCTTAAAATGGATGCTCAAAAGCGAGCTTACTATATTGATCAGGATGGCGATAAAGTTATCGTACTCGACTATAAAACACGCAGAAGTCTTCAGGCCGTATCCAGCTACAAAAAAGAAGACTTGTCTAAAACTAAAATGTACCCAAAAACATTTTATAAAGAAACAGTACCTGATAAATTTGATGAGCCCAAACCTGAATTCAAGAAGTATACAATTGAAGAGGGAGACACTTGGGAAAGTGTTTCAACTAAAATCTACGACAGGGAAGATCAATGGGCCCAGTTAAAGCTTTGGAATGAAGAGTTGCAAAGAGATCCGAAGTTACCTGCAGGTGCAGAAATAAAATATTTGGATTTGCCTAAAAAATAATTTTTTCTTACATAGAAACAGGGTAGAATTAAGAAAACACGCAAAAAAAGAGCTAATGATGTCAGTAAAGATACCAGCTAAATTTCCGTCGACAATAACATTTCTTCTTATAGAAGATATGGAAAATCTGCGTGTGCAGATGAAGAGTGATTTAAAGCAACTTGGACACACGGGGATTATCTTAGAGGCCGAATGTATTGCTGATGCTATTCAAACAATCCAACATGAAGAAATCGATTTCATTATCTGTGACTGGAACCTTCCAGATGGAACAGGTTTTGATTTACTTAAAAAGTTTCGCAAAATTCCGGCCTATGCACACATCCCATATGTAATGTGTACAACAATGGATGAGATCTCTAATATTCTTAATGCCATTCAAGAAGGGGCCAACGACTATATCGTGAAGCCATGGAAGATTGATGAACTAAATAAAAAAATCATCTCAGTCTGGTCTAATAAGAAATAAGTCATTGTCACATTTCGAACGATACTAACGTATACCCGGTGAAGTCTTAAAAAACAGGTTTGACTCGTCATTTTTATGCCTTTATAGTTATGGCATTGATTTGATAAAATTATGATAAAAATAAAATTTGCGAAATTTATTTTAGTATTTACGCTTGCCCTGGTGAGCATGAGCGCTTGTTATCCAAGTGACTTTGAATGTATGGATAATGGCGAAATCATCGTTAAAGTAAAAAAGGAAGTCAGCACTTCACACCAAGAATCTAGAAGCGAAAGCTCACAGTCTAATTCATCAGATCAAGAGACCCATTACTGTCTTTGTAGCCTTACTTGTCATTCAATGTTTATCAATTTCTCTACATTAAATCCCTTCACGGCCTTTGATTTAAATTTTCCTAAAGAATTCCAATATAAAGCTCAAAATTATCCTGAAATCTCTTATTCGTTAGAAAAACCGCCTACGGTTTAATCCCTCCTTACATTTATTCCCCTCATTTTTAATAAAGGATCCTATTATGTGGAAAACTGCGTTCTGTTTAGGAATGCTGCTTTCTCTTGAGGCCCGTGCCATGTCATGCAATGTGAAAAGCATTGATGATGTGACGGCGATGTTTAAAAACTCACCTCAAGAAAAGCAGTATCAAGAAGTTAATTTATTGCTCATTGAAAGAGCAAAACTCAAAAATGTATTGAGAGCAAGGCCTGAGCTTTCGGCCAGCTTTGATGCTGATAAATCGAAATTTAAGAATAATGAACTCACTGTTGAGTTACTGTTTAATATCGATGAATACCGCAAATACGGCCTTCAGAAAGAGGCCGCTGCTGTTGAAGCGGAACTCAAAATTATTGAGAATAGAAATAGTTCAATTGAAAGGCTGATTGATTCATCTTTAGCGTATTTTAAAGTGGCCCAGAACTCACATTTTAATAAGAAAATTGAAACTCTGTTATCGACGGTCAGGTCTTCTGAAGAGGCCTATAGTAAGCGCTCAATCAGAAGTCGTGATGATGAAATTGTTTTAAATTCGCTGAGACTTCTAAAAGATAACTTAATTTTAAAGAAAACCATGCTTGAAGATCAGATTGCTTCTGATCAGGCGATTCTTGCCAATTTTGAACTGCCAACATGTGATCTTGATTATGGAAACCTAAGTAAAACTCTTAGCGATATTTCGGTTGAAGGTTTTACCAGTATAAATGATTCAAATTCGCTGAAGTTACAAGAGTTGAAATTCAAAGAGCAGTTTGTTTTTAAGAGTGCCGACTTCGAAGCAAAAAACAGACTCTCAAATTTTAAAATCGGCCCAGTTTTCTCCAGAGAAGTTTCTCAAGGTGAAACAGAACATCGCTTTGGTGTAGGTCTTTCAATGGACCTTCCCACATTTGATAATTCAGCAAATGGCCAGTTTAATGAAGCCGTGAAGCTTGCAGGAGTTGGGGAGAGTGTCAGATCAAAAAACGTGGCGATCAATCAGCATAAGTATCTGGTAGAGCGTTTAAAAAAATACGCAGGAATTTTAAAGCAAATCAATTCTACTCAAAAAGTGGAAGGACATATCATGAAGATGAAAAAGTCTTTTGATATGGGAGTCATTTCACCTCTGGTTTATCTCGATTCATATAGAAGTTATGTGGATTATCTTGAGACTTCACAAGAAGCACAGTTAAGAGTTTTTGAAACCTATTTAAAATTAAGAGGGGCCTATGTTGAAAATACTATTTTTTAGTTTGTGCTTATTGAGCTTGGGAGTATTGGCCGAAGGTGATCATGGACATGGTCATGAGAAAGAGAACAAGGGCGAGCATAAAGAAGATCATAAAGAAGAGCATAAAGAAGAACACAAAGAAGAGCATAAAGAAGAGAAGAAAGAGGCCCATGCCGACCACGATGATGAGGAGGAACATGGAAGCGACGGTTTTAAGTTAAGCGAAGTTGCCATTAAAAATTTTGAACTCACTTATGTGGATTATAAAGCACCAGGAGCAAGCATATCTTCAAAGGCCATCTTTAGAAGTTTAAGTGAAGTCAACATCTACCGCTTTCGATCTGGACTTTATAAAAGTATTGATTTCAAAACACTTGAGAAAACTAAAGACACATGGAAGGTGAGTTCTCCTGATCTAGTGAGTGGAGATAAAATCGTCGTCAGTGGTATTGGTTTTTTAAGAATAGCTGAAATCGCGGCCTCAGGTGGTTTAAGTGATTCTCACTCTCATTAATCAGGAATAATTATGTTAAACAAGATAATACATTTTTCAGTTTATAATCGATACACCGTGCTTTTGCTGACACTATTAGTGGCATTAGCAGGATTCTATGCTTTTCAAAAACTGCCTATCGATGCAGTTCCCGACATTACCAATAATCAGGTCCAGGTAAATACCGCAGTTGAAGGACTGGCACCTGAAGAAATTGAGCGAACGATTACTCAGCCGGTTGAAATTTCTCTAAGAGGAATCGCTGATGTTGAGCAAGTAAGATCAATCACTCGGTTTGGTCTTTCTCAAGTGACGATTGTTTTTAAAGACAGTGTTGATATTTATCGCGCCAGACAAGTCGTCTCTGAAAGACTTCAAAGTGTGCAAGGGAATTTACCTAAGGGAATTATTCCTGAAATTGGACCGATCTCATCAGGGCTTGGTGAGATTTTTCAATACGTCATTGATTTTGAAAAACCAGCAACAAATAAAGACGAAAGACTTAGTCAGTTGATGGAACTTAAATCAATCCAGGAATGGATTATTAAACCACGTCTGTTAACGGTTCCTGGAGTGGCAGAAATTAACACCAGTGGTGGATTTGAAAAACAATTTCATATCATGCCAGATATTGCTAAAATGACGTCGTATAATATTCATTTTGACGACATCACAGCAGCGCTGGAAAAAGTAAACCGCAACGTTGGAGGAGGAAGTGTTCAGCAGACAGCAGAACAATTCCTGATTCAGGGGATTGGTTTATTAAAAGATGAAAAGGCGATTTTAAATGTTCCGGTAAAAAAGCTGGAGTCGTTTAAAGTTATCAGGATTAAGGATTTTGCTAAAGTTGCTTTAGGAAGAGAAATCAGAACGGGGAGTGCAACTCTCAATGGAAAAGAAGCAGTTCTTGGAACTGTTATGATGCTCATTGGAGAAAATAGCCGAACTGTCTCTTTAAGAGTTTCAGATAAAATTGCTGAGATTAAAGGTAATCTTCCTCCAGGAGTTAAACTCACAACTGTCTACGACCGTTCAGTTCTGGTTAACGCCACTCTTGGAACAGTTGAGCACAACCTGATGTTTGGTGCTTTTTTAGTTATCATTATTCTTTTTATTTTATTAGGAAATGTGCGAGCTGCAATCATTACGGCCTTCACTATTCCCCTAACATTATTGGCGACTTTTCTCATCATGAAGCCTTTAGGTCTTTCCGGAAATTTAATGAGTTTAGGAGCGCTGGACTTCGGGATCATCGTCGATGGGACGGTTATTGTTCTCGATAACTGTGTCCGCTACATTCACGATCTGAAAAAGAAATATGGAAGGCCATTGACCAGAATGGAAGTGATGAAGGCCGTCTATGAGGCCACGGTCGAAATTCGCCTGGCCGCAGGTTTTGGTGAATTGATTGTCGTTGCTGTTTTTATTCCAGTGTTTGGATTAACAGGCATTGAAGGGAAGATGTTCCTTCCAATGGCGATGACTTTTGCGATTGCTGTGTTCTGTGCACTGGTTTTTTCATTCACCATGGCCCCTGCCCTGGCCTCTTTGATTTTATCGGGAGATGCTGAGGAAAAAGAACCAAAGTTTATGGAGTTTTTAAAAAAGATTTACACTCCAGTGCTTAATTTCTCAATCTACAACCCTAAGAAAATTATTGTTGTCGCTCTTATAAGTATTTCGGTGGGAATTGGATTATTTCTTACGCGTGGATCAGAGTTCTTACCTCAGTTGAGTGAAGGATCTTTTGCATTTCACATGATCAGGCCGGTTAACATCAGTCTTGATCAATCCATCGCTTTTCAGGAAAAGGCCGAAGTTATTATCAAAAAATTTCCTGAAGTCGAAAATGTTTTCTCACGCATTGGAACCAGTGAAGTGGCGACCGATCCTATGGGAGTGAATGTGTCGGATACCTATATCATGCTTCATGATATAAAGACCTGGCCTCTCCACGAAAATAAAAAGCAAACTTACGAAACGTTAGTTCAGCGCTTGATCGTCAAACTTCAAACAGAACTTCCCGGTCAAAATTATCTGGCCTCACAACCTATTCAAATGCGTTTTAACGAACTTTTGGAAGGAACAAGGGCCGATGTGGCCGTGAAGATCTTTGGGCCTGATTTAAAGCTTCTCATGAATTACGCCAAAGAAACGAAAGAGTTGATTGAAGGTGTCCGAGGTGCCGGAGATGTTGAAGAAGATTTGGCCGGAACTTCACCAGTTTTAAAAATCATTCCTAAGGATGAAGTCTTAACCGCACTTGGTGCTTCTTCAGGAGATGTTTTAGATTCTGTCGAGATTGCTTTAGGTGGTCGTGAAGTCGGGATCATCCACGATGGTGCAAAAAAATACCCTATCATCGTAAGACTTAGTGAAAACGAAAGAAGTGACCTGGATATTATCCAAATGCTTCCGGTAGGTATTTCTGAATCTCTAACAGTTCCTATGAATAAAGTGGCAACCAGTGAGTTTGCAGAAACTTATGGAAGTATCACGAGAGAAGAGTCCAATCGTCGCTCTGCTGTTTTAGTTAACCTTAGAGGAAGAGACACGGAGAGTTTTGTTAAAGAAGCGAAGGCCTTAGTCGATGAAAAAATCAAATTACCTCAAGGATACTTTTTTAAATGGGGTGGAAACTTTGAAAACCTAAAAGTTGCAAAGTCTCGTTTATTACTTCTGACTCCGCTGGCCTTACTGCTAGTGCTGATGATGATCTATGCGGCCTTCAAGAATGTTAAAGAAACTCTGCTGGTCTTTTCTTGTGCTCCATTGGCACTGGTTGGTGGTGTCATCGGGTTAATTGCTAACGGTCTTCCGTTCAGTATTTCTGCAGGTGTGGGGTTTATCGCTTTATCAGGGATTGCTGTTTTAAATGGTGTCGTTCTAGTGAATTTTTTTAATCAGCTTCGCTCGGAAGGAGTAACTGGTGTTGAGGTTCTTATTCAAGGAGCGATGGTTAGACTTCGCCCGGTTTTAATGACTGCAATGGTGGCCGTCTTTGGATTTTTACCAATGATGCTCTCAAGTAGTATCGGGGCAGAAGTTCAAAGACCACTGGCAAGTGTTGTTATCGGTGGGATTTTATCTTCAACGCTACTGACTCTGGTTGTTGTTCCTTCGCTGTATGGTGCTTTTATTATGAAATTAAATTTAAAAAATAAATAAGGAGTTTTTATGAAAATGTTATTATTAAGTTTTGTGTTCTTATCTTTTAATGCCAACGCATTTCATGCCGTTACAGAAATTCTTCCCGATGGACAGCTCCTAATCTGCAAAGATTATGGACAAGTTAAAAAAGGAAATATTGTTGAAAATCACGTAAGAGTAGAACCTGGAAGTGAGAGAAATACAGCGACGGTTAAAAAAGATGAATTTACTCTTCCGCCAATTGGAAGCCAGATTGGTTTATACCATAGAGATTTTCACTTTAAACTGAAGTCATCTAATACTTACCATGAGAAAAAATTAGGAAGTGCTGTGATTGTCGATGCACAGACATTAGTCGGAGCAGAAAGAATTACAAGAAATAGCCCGAATACAAAAATTGCAAAGATGATTGAGAAAAAATCAATTATTTCAAAAGAGGATGCTGCAGAAATTGATAGCAACTGTGTTGTAGCGGTTACTGAGCATAATTTAGTTGTAGATGAAAAGGCCGCTGTTGTCTGGTAACTGAATAAAACTCCAAAGTCGTGATAATGATCGCGACTTTGGAGTTTCTTATATAACTATCTTTTTCCGTAAACTTCTTCTTCCAGTTGAAAAATAATCTCAGAAAGGTTGTCGGCCTCTCTAAAAAGCTTTTCTGACTGCTCGGCCGTCTGGTGAACAGTTTTTGTATTGTCTTGAGTGGTTTTATCCAGCATGTTCATGGCATCTGAAATATTTGAAACACCTTTTGACTGCTCTTCAGCTGCCGTTGAAACATCAGACATTGCATGTTTTACGCTCGAAACGTTTTTTACAATCTGGTTTAAAATCTGCTCGCATTTTGCAGCTACACTCACACCATTATCTACTTTATGCTGGCCTTCAGAAATCATGACTTCAACTTTTTCTTTAGTCAGCCTGATCGTATTTTCTACACTCTGAATTGACTGTTGAAGTAGATCATTGATCTCTCTGGAAGAATTTCCACTCATCGCGGCCAGATTACCAATTTCTTCAGCAACAACGGCAAACCCTTTTCCATTTTCACCAGCGCGCGCTGCCTCTACTGAAGCGTTGAACGACAAGAGTTTCGTTTGAAAAACAATATCATTAATGACTTTTGTTTTTTCAGAAATATTATGGATGACATTGATGATGCCTTCAATTTCTTTGTTACTATTTTCAATTTGTGAAACAACATTTTCATTATTCGTACGGATGTCTTCCATTGAGTTTCTCATCTGAAGAACACTATTTTTTCCTTCTTCGGCGATAATGTAACTATCGTTGGCCAGCTCACTTGATGTTCGGGCATTGTCGACACTTTTTGCGACCATGGCACTGATCTCGTCAAGAGTGGTTGCCGTTTCCTGAATGGCCGCGGCCTGTTCTTGAGTGGCACTGGAAACCTGAAAAGAGGCATCTTTAACAGTATTACTTCCATCGCGAGTGACTTCAGCTGATTGCTTTAAGCGGTCTGCCAGAGAAATAATTCGCCCTGTGATTTTGTTAATTAAAATGTAACCAATAACCAGTGCAAAAAGGGCAATCACCAGACCAATAATGGCCTGAAGTACGATTTGTTTGTAAATGGGCCCGGTAATAGCAGCTTTGGGAATATTGATTTCAACGAACCATTCTTCATCAAGCATTTTAATTTTTGAAAGCACACTTAGATTATTGTCTTTTAAAAGAACATCTTCATCTGCTTTTTGTAATCGCTCAATCGTAAATGCATCGTAAGCAGGAATTGTTTCCTGAAAAATATTTTTTAAGAGCCTTGCTTTATCATCTGAGAAAGCAACTATGGTCCCGCGTTTATCAAAGATAAGAATACGAGATCCAGCTGGAAGATTTTTTGTATCTGCGAGTTCCTGAAAAAATGATAAATCGATATCTGATCCGGCCACACCATAAAAAATACCATCAACAATAATAGGTGAGGTTAACGACATCATCAGAATAGTCTGACCATTAACTGGATAAGCGTAAGGAGGGATGACGGTATCTTTAAGCAACTTTTTAGGTTGAAGATAATAATCTCCTGCACCTTCTTTATCATAATCAAGAAGTGGTTCAAGGTTAAATGTTCCGTCAGACTTTCTTGTAATGTAAGGAACAAAGCGCCCTGATTTATCAGACGGGATCTTATCTTTTTCTAAATCATCTCTTCCATCAAAAGCATTGGGTTCCCATCCTGTCCATAGACCAAACATCATGGGAGTAACTTTAAATCTCTCTCTCATGAGTTCAATGACTTCTTCGCGGGTCATATGCATTGGGTTTGATTTTGCTTTAGTCTGGGCCATGAATTTTCCCAGTGAATTAGTGACTTCAAAAGTCTGGGAAATTTTATTGTTGATACTTGCAGAAATATTTTCAGCGTACCTTTTTGATTCAAGTGTCGCTTTTTTAAATAGCTCATCTTTTAAAACATAAGCACTGTAGCCAGTGATAAAAATGGCAACGACAAAGATACTTGTAGCGGCCCATGCCAATAGACGAAAATTGAGAGATTTTTTCATGCACTTTCCTAGTAATTATATTTGTAAATATTATCGAGTGATTGGCGTCTTTCCTTAGGTTTAAAAGAGGTTTACGATCATTTTTGTACATATACTTGGCGATCTCTGACTGTGAACGTCGGGCAATTTGATGACAACTGGACTTAAAATTGATAAACATGAAGTCCAATAACTAAAAAACAGCAAAAGTATGAGACTTCCTAATCCTAAATTAACAGCACGTATGAAGCATTTTATTGATAATGCTCTCAAGGGCCAACCATTATGGGATATCTGCTGTGATCATGGTTACGTAGGAATTAAAGCACTCGAGACTTCACAGTTTTCAGAAGTCCACTTCGTTGATCAAGTCCCGCATATTATGGAGCGACTTGAAACTCTAATAAAACAATACTGGCGGATTAAACCTGAACATAAATACTCACTTCACCTGCTATCAGGCGAAGAGTTAGAGATGGATGTACATGGAACAATGCTGGTTGCTGGTGTTGGAGGCCTGACGATTAAAACCATTGTAAGTGCACTTATTGAAAATAAGAAACTGCATGCCAAACGATTGCTTCTTTCTCCTCACACGGATGAAAAAGTTTTGATTCAATATTTAGATGATGCTGATTTTCAGAAAATTTATGGCGTCACTGAAAAAATTCTTATGCCGGAAGGGAAACGTTTTAGACCACTTTATATTCTTGATTTAAAATAAAGCGAAGACAAAAGTTTTGAAGTTTTGTCTTCGCTGTAAAAAAACATTAAATTTTATGCATTCTGTGAGGTAGATGAAATGTGTCTTCCTTATTGGCAATGTATCCATAGTAACCACCAATCACGGCAAAAATTCCATGAGCGATAATTTCAAATCCAAATAATGGCCAGTAACCAAAAAGCGTATTCGTTTGTGGGAACAATCCTAAGATGGCCAGAGCACCCATCACCCAAAAGACGAGTTTTGAAAACATGATTGAATAGTGCAGAGTATCCTTAGTGGTAAAGTAGGCCATTAGACCACCAATACCAAAAACCACCAATGCCACCTTATTAAAAACGTTCATCGGGAATAAATCGAGAAACATTCCGTAGCTGGCGTTAATGTACAAGGGGGGTAACCCTTCAGTCACATTCATCGCCGGGACAAAGGAAATTAGCCCCATCATCAGCATTATTAAACCACCTATGAGAGCAAAATTTTTAGTTTGCATATATATCTCCTTGTTAATTAGAAAGCGTTCAAACTCTCATTGGTAAATTGCAATCATGGAGCCACTAAAGTTGATAATTCAGGCCAAACAAAAAGCAATTAGCTAGGTGTTTCTAAACGTATTGATTTTATTGAGAAAAAATGAGTTAAGCTATGGAATATATTCTTTTTACGCTTCTCGCCTAAATACTTTAATTTATGCATTTAATGGGGTATGAATATCGTATGCCTAGAGAGTTATTATTTTTATTTGGATTTTTTGCGGCGTTTGTTTTGATTAACTTCGCAACTTATCTGTTTCTTCATTATAAAATGAAGGAAAAAATCTTTCGTGAATTATCCACGTACTGGATTCTCGTGCTCGTTGTTTTTCTTATCGAAGGTGCTTTTCCAGCTGGAAAGTTAGCTCTTAGTTTAGTTTTCATCGTGAATCTTTTTCCAATTTATATCATGGCAAATTTTCTTATGCGCTCGTATGGGCTCAAGTTAAATTTGAGAAAATATACAATTAGTTTTTTTGCAGTCATTGCACTGACTCTCACTAATTATTTTTTGGGAATGCCATTTTTTATTTTATCATTTCCCGTTTGTCTCCTGGCCGCTTTTCCTTTGATGGAGGCCATCTATACAACGTTCGTCATTAAAAAAGGCGAGGCCACATTCGTTCAGCAGTTCATGGCAAGTGTGGTGTTTGGTCTGGGAGTATTTTGCTGCTTCCATTACGCCTTCAATCGACTGACTCCGGGAACGGAAGTCGTGGGATACGGATCGGCCTTTTTAAATTATATTACGGCCTCTATTATCTTGCCGGTATTTGCGATCCAGGAATTGAACAAAGAAAAGACAGAGCGCCTGGAGCATTTAGTAAGAGAGCGAACAGCAGAGCTTCTGGCATCTAAAATTCAAAAAGAAAAATTACTCCGCGTGGTTGTTCACGATATTTCAAATGCCCTTCAGGTTTTAATTTTACAATCGAGCAGACTGTCGCACTCTGAAGATCCAAAAGTGGTGGAAGCTTCAGTTCGTTTATTGAAAAATCTTGATTCCATTAGTGAAATCGCCAGACACGTCAAAGAGATGGAGTATGCTAAAACGGCGGCCATTAAACTTGCACCTGTCACAATAGAAGAGTGTTTTGCTGAGATTAAAGATTTATTCGGCGATCGATTTGAAAATAAAAATGTGAAATTGATTCTGATCAATAAAGTTCCCAACGATGTGGTGATCAATGTCGATAAAGTGACATTTATCCACTCGGTAGCATCAAACATTATTTCTAATGCTCTTAAATTCTCTTACCCTAATTCAGAAGTTGTCGTGACAGCTTATGAAGAAAAAAATCAGGTGCATTTCGATGTACAGGATTATGGAGTGGGGATGAATGATAAGTTCTTATCGAACCTTTTTGAGTTTGAGTCTTCGTTTACCACTCTTGGCACGAATGGCGAACGAGGAACTGGTTTTGGTATGCCGTTAGTTAAAAACTATGCAGAAATTTTTGGTGGCCAGGTAAAAGCATTTTCCGGGCAGCACGTTGATGCCAGCGGTACGCGCATTCTGGTAAGCCTTCCGGCCTTCCCACTGAATGATCAGGCCACAAGTTTCCACTGAGATTTAAATTTCCCATTAAGCCTGTCCCAGACTTTATCAAATTTGGGATGCCACGGATTTTTCTTATAAACAACTCGCACTTCATTCTGAAAGAAAGCAATCATGTCTACGAGTTCGCCTTCGTGATCTTTACATGGAACATTGGTAGCAAGAGGAGTCCCACCGGCCTCAACTGACATTCTTCCCATGCCTTTACTCACTCGCATGGTTCCTGTCATGGCATCAGTTTCACTTTCTAAAAAGCGCTTCATGTTAAATCCGGATAAAATATACTTCCATGGGATGTCTACTTTTCGGTCTCTAAAATTGCGGGCCACTGTGAACTGACTGCAGATTAAAATGTTTTTTCCTCTGGCGATCAGGCCTTCCATGACTTCTTCATTCCAGGGATTGAAATAAGAGTCGAGTGGTGCTGTCTCATCGTCCCAGTTTACTTCTTTAAAAAATGTCGTGGCAAAACATTCACCTTTGTAAAAGAGTGCCAGGATTTCATCTTGTCTGGTGAATTCTGTGGAGCTTAATTTCACATCGGTTTCATACTCACCATGATAGTAGTGGTTCCAGGTATTGTACCAGCACTGAAAAGTTTGCTGGTAAATTCCATGGAGCGCTTTCGGGTTATTTCTTTTAATCCCATTTAGCAAATACACATCAATGTCATCGAAATTGATGATTTCATTTTCACTACTCATAAAATGTCCTCTCAAAAGAATTTTAAATTAAGCGGCCTTTTTCCATTTAGCAAGCTGTACTGAATCGCTGATTTCTTTCATCATTAGATTAAAAGCAAATGATGACTGCTCAAGATTTTCAGTAATAATGGCCAGGGCCTCAGGCGGAAGAGTCGCCAACATCTTCTGAGCTTCTTCAACGTGATGAGGATCCTCTTCACCGTGAACAATCAAGAAGGTTGCAGTTTTCTTTCCGTAAAGAGCGGTAAGTTTTTTTGATAACGGCGGACAAATATTTTGGGCCAGTACTTCAAGATAAAGAATGTAACCCATAATCGCTAGTGGGTCTTTGTGTTCAATTTTAAAATATTGAGGCTCATAAAAGCAGCGAGTGGCATTGAGTTCTTTAAAATCATTAAGAGTATAACCTAAGGCCTTAAGGTCATTGATTGCTAATTTTTCATGACCTGCTTCTTCACCGAGATGCTTTAAAAATCTTAGGTGTAGATTTTGTTGCTGTTCATAGGATAGACGACCGGCACTTGTCGCAAGCATACGAGTTGAATGGCGTACGTAGTAAAACGTTTGGGCGATATAGTTGGCGTAAAATTCTTTATTGTCCCAAGGCATGTTTTCATAGGAATTGACGATCATACTTACTGACTGATTAAGAGCTGCTTTCAGTTGATCCATCTTTGCGTCTACCATTTTATCCATTTGTTCTTACCCTCGTTGAAAAGATTAAATCATCATAAGGCACTAGTCGGATCCGAATAAAGCTATTCGGGAAAAGAATGTGTTCTCAATAAGATAGATAAAAGCGTTTTTTGTTTGTCTAAATAAATCTGCCTCTATAAATTGGTAGTTGGACTCTACAACCCTTTTAAATAGGTAATTTTATGAACCAAAACCTTATGTACTTCCCATGCCTGGCGATGATGATTTTGACCGTTATCGTGATGATGAGGATGTTTGTTATGCGAGTTCTTGCGGTAAAAAACAAAGACATCAATATAACGTACTTTAAAACCTACAATACTGGAGATGCTCCCAGACTTATGCTTCAGGCAGACCGTCACTTTGTTAATCTTTTTGAAGCGCCTGTTTTGTTTTATATGGTGTGTGCTTTTTCAGTGATTACATTTCACGTGGATTCGAAAATGCTTTGGGCCGCATGGATTTATGTTTTTTTTAGATGCATCCACGCCTTCATTCATGTGACTTCAAATAAAATCACACCACGTATGCTTGCTTACGTAGGAAGTTGGATCGCTCTTTTATATATGGGATTGAGTTTGGGTTATAAACTTTTACAAGCGGCCGTATCGTAAGGCCTGATCTTGTCTTGTTGGTTGTTTACAAAATCTTTGATCAGGTTTCTCACTGTCGGGCCAATGGTTCCAATCTCATTGTCCATTTCATGCATTGAATTTTCACATTGAAAGGCAGTGAGATTATTTTTAGTTATTCTTTCTTTTTTTATCCATTCTTTTAGAACGGGAGTTTTGACATACTTGTCGAGTTTTTCGCCTGCGACTAAGACAAGTGTAGGGATAAAGTTGGGCAAGTGACTTCCTCTAGCAAGGCTCGAATTAAATTTTAAGTTCACGGCAAATACCGGAGTTAAAAAAGGACTCACCGGGCTTGGTGGCCCCATGTGTGGTGGCGTAGGATTCTGTAAAAGAGTTTTTTCGCGGATGATCCCATCACCACCAACGAAAGTGTAAACCGAAATACCTGGTGTAATTAAAACTAATCCTTGAACGAATCTTTCTGCCAGATAATTATTTTGCATCATTCGCACGGCAAGTAGGCCGCCTGTTGACCATCCAGAAACAAAGAGCGGACGGTTGACGTCTTCTCTAGTTTTTTCTTCAATCTCCTGGGCCATATCAGATAGAGATGTAAAAGTTTCGTAGTCAAGATGTGAACAGCGGCTTTCACCGTGAGTCGGGTAATCAAAACTGATCACTCGAATTCCTTGCTCATTCATTAATTTAAAAAGTGGGTCGTGGTTATCAGCACGATCACCGAAGCCGATGAAAAAAAGCATGTCGGCCTTTGTTTTCATTCCTTCTGGCGACTGGATGATAGTTCTTATGTAGCACTCTTGCGAAGTGTTCATTTTGAATACATGTTCAGAAACCTTAGCGTGAAGGCCCGTGCTCATAAGAAAAAAGAATGTGATAGCTAATAATCGCATCCGGAATTTTTAGCATGATTCCGGATGATTTAAAATGATTTAGTGTAGAAATTACCTTGCAATAATCTTACGGCGATTCATAAAGACTAACATAAGACATAAAAAAGAGATGAATGAAGCCGCAACATACGGGGCACCTGGAAGTGCGTAGTGATTTGGTTTTGTGAAGTAGGAAAACAAACCAGTGTATAAAAGTGGCCCGATAATTGAAGTTAAGCTGGCGATAGAAAACAAAGTTCCTTGCAATTCGCCTTGTTCTTCAGAAGGTGTGCCTTTTGAAATCATCGACTGTAATGAAGGCATGACGATGTTGGTGAATAATAAAAGCGATGTCGCCCCATAAATCATCCATGATTTTGTTACCAGAGCATAAAGTAGATAGTTAAAAATCATCAGAACAGATCCGTAGATAACAGATTTTAATTCACCAATTTTTGGAACGACAATTCTTGTTGTTACACCTTGTCCGGTTCCAAACGCTAGACCTACAATCGTCAGAGAAATTCCGATTTCTAAAGTACTCCACCCAAATTTATAGTTGGTATAAAGCGCCCAGATACTTGGATGGGATTGCCCTGCAAGGTTCACTAGAAAAAAGGCCCATACTAAAACAGCAGCAGGCGAGTGAAAAAGAGCAGTGATCACTGACTTGATAGGATTTAATTTTGAGCGGTCAATTTTTAATTTACGTTTTGATGCCGGAAGTGATTCAGGTAAAACGAATAAACCAAAAGCAAAGTTAGTCAGAGATAATCCGGCAGCAATGATGAAAGGCCAGTTGTGACCGAACGATCCCACTAGTCCGCCAAGTGCTGGGCCAATGACAAAACCAATACCAAAAGCAGCACCGATCATTCCGAAGTTTGCTGTACGGTTTTCATCGGTAGAAATATCTGCGATATAAGAAGCAGCAACTGTCATGCTTGCACCGGTTAGTCCGGAAATAATCCTTCCAATAAATAAAATTGTCAGGCTTGG